>JAHRWG010000109.1 GCA_019090295.1 Cycloclasticus sp.
AGACAGATACACCACGCTCCTTATTAGAAACCTTTCAGCGCCCCCTCGTTTCCTACCAGCCTTTTCTGCACCATGGAAACTGGATTTTTGCCTTTCTCGACTCTGAAAAACCCAACGAAGAAGGCGGCATGCTTAAGGAAGACGAAATAAAAAACTTAGCTGAAGAGATAAGGAAACACCCGCTTAAGCAGGTGCTAATTTGCTTACACCACCAACTTAACCCTGTAGGTAGCGCCTGGATAGATACCATGGCGGTTGAAAACCCTGGCTCTCTGCAGGCTTTAATTAGTAGCACACCTCAGATCCGCGGCCTCATTCACGGCCATACCCATCAAGAGTTTGCTTCGCAACTATTTGGCACGGCCATTTTTGGAACACCGTCCACCTGTTTCCAATTTAAGCCACACTGCACAGAATTTACAGTTGACACCCTTGCGCCTGGGTACCGCTGGCTACGTCTTTCTACTTCAGGTGATATTGAGACCGCTGTTATCCGGCTCAGCGAAGCCCCAAAGAATCTTGAGCACGGCTCAGCTGGTTACTAACTTAAGCAACTACCCTTTAACGCGCAAGCTTACTTCTGGTGCAAATCTGGAGCAATACCAGGGAAAAGATACGACCACATTTCTGTTAACGCACTGAGGTAAACATTTCTCTTAAAATGTACCACATCAAACGCGGGCTCCCAGTAGTCGACCCAGCGCCAGCGGTCAAACTCGGGGCTAGCGGTACTCTCGAAGGAAATATTACCTTGGTCACCAGTTAACCTCAGCATAAACCATATTTGTTTCTGCCCTATGCATGTTGAGTCACCATTTGGCCGTATAAAGTGCTTCGGCAAATCATAATACGCCCACTCTAGGGTGCGCCCCATAACTTCAACATGCTCTGCCTTCAAGCCAACTTCTTCATGCAACTCTCTATACATTGCTTGTTCAGGTGACTCACCTTCTTTAATGCCCCCCTGAGGAAACTGCCAACCATTTTGGTTAAGTCGCCTAGCCCAAAATAGCTTATTGTGTTGGTTGCATAAAATGATGCCAACATTACGTCGGTATCCATCGTCATCAATCATGATCTATTTATTAGGGTTAATGTTTAACATTCATTATAGCTACGTTTTCAAACCGCGCGACCTTCCTTTATAAAATGATTGGGAAACCTGTCAATTTATGTCAGACTTGGCTTTTCAATCAGCTACGCACCCAATGAGCTTAACAATTTTTGATTTAGACAACACCTTAATTAGCGATGATAGCGACCACCTATGGGGGCAATTCTTAGTTGAACAGAAGCTGGTCGACAGTGAGGAATATGCGCGCGCTAACACCCAGTTTTATAATGACTACTGTGACGGTAAACTCGACATAAATGAGTACCTGCGTTTTGCCTTGTCATTTTTGGCTGAACACCCACTTGAAAAGCTACACCAATGGCGACAACAGTTTATAGACGAAAAAATACGTCCCCTAGTCCTGCCTGCAGCTCAACAACTCGTCGATAAGCACCGTAATATGGGCAACCAACTGATTGTCATCACCGCGACCAATCGCTTTGTTACCGAGCCTATCGTTGAACTATTTGGTATTCCCAATATGCTCGCTACAGAACCGGAGTTAATTAACGGACGCTACACGGGAGAGTATATTGAGGAACCCTGCTATCAACACGGCAAGGTTACCCGCCTAAAAAAATGGCTGAGAGCTAACAAAATGGATTTAAACGACAGCAGTTTCTATAGTGACTCCCATAACGACATTCCTTTGCTCGAAAAAGTGAGTCACGCTATCGCCGTTGACCCAGACCCAAAACTTAAACGTCATGCTGATGAAAAGCATTGGCCCGTTATCAGTCTACGTTAAGAATGGGCGAGTTTAGTCGTTGCGCTTGGGCAAAAAAAGAACTCGACATTCAATACCACGATGAGGAGTGGGGTGTTCCCGTGCATGATGACAACCAGTTGTTTGAGCTCCTAATTCTAGAGGGTGTTCAAGCAGGGCTGAGTTGGTCCACCGTACTTCAACGTCGCCCAGCATATCGTGAGCTTTATGACGGTTTTGACCCATCCATTGTTGCCGGCTACACGCCGAAAAAAATCGGTGATTTGTTGTTAAACCCTAAGTTAATCCGCAATAAACTAAAAATAAATGCCAGCATTAAAAATGCCCATGCATTTCTTCTCGTACAAGAAGAGTTTTCTAGCTTTGCCAACTACCTTTGGCGTTTTGTTGGCAATCAGCCTATCATTAATCACTGGGAAACCCCCGAACAAGTCCCTGCTCAAACCAACCTGTCTCAACGGTTAAGCCAAGACCTAAAAAAAAGAGGATTTAGTTTTGTCGGCCCAACTATTTGTTATGCATTCATGCAAGCCACCGGGCTTGTTAACGACCACCTTATTCACTGCTTCAGGCACTCAGATACACTATAAACCATGGACTACTTACCGCTTTTTCATAAACTCACTCAAAAAAAATGCCTCGTCGTTGGCGGTGGCTCTATCGCTACACGCAAAGTCCGCCTGTTACTCGACGCTCATGCCAGTATTAGCGTTATCGCAACACAGCTGACCGAGGAGCTATTAGAATTGGTATCAGCTCATAAGATTCAGTACCTGAATCGCGAGTTTGCAGCCGGTGACACGCGCAGTTTTTACCTCGTCATTTCCGCGAGTGACGCCCTAGCAACCAACACCCTCGTCTCTACAGATGCGCAACAAAACAATATTCCTGTTAATGTTGTTGACCAACCTGAGTTATGCAGTTTCATTTTCCCAGCCATCATTGACCGTTCCCCCATCACTATCGGTATTTCAAGCGGCGGCGTTGCACCTGTTTTAGCGCGCTTATTGCGTGCCAAGCTCGAAACCTTATTACCACACCGCTTAGGAAATTTAGCAGCTCTCGCGGCAAAATTTCGCCAAACGGTTAAAGACCACTTCTCAAACGCGGAGCAACGTCGCATATTTTGGGAACAAACATTTAACGGCCCCATTGCCGACCTGAGCTACCAGGGACTTCATGATAAAGCTGAAATTGCATTAGAAAAACATTTAAGTCAATCTAAGGATCAGCCCGCAAAAGGCAAAGTTTATCTCGTCGGCGGTGGACCGGGAGACCCTGAATTACTCACCCTTAAGGCACTACGAATTTTACAACAAGCCGATATTGTTGTTTATGACCGTTTGGTCTCTGAGGAGGTATTAAACTTGGCTCGCCGTGATGCCGACCGTATCTACGTTGGTAAACAACGCAGTGAGCATAGTTTAGCGCAGGAGGACATTAATACCCTCCTCAGTAAGTTAGCCAAGCAAGGCAAGCGGGTTGTTAGACTAAAAGGCGGCGATCCGTTCATGTTTGGTCGAGGCGGCGAAGAAATTGAAACCTTAATTGACGAAAATATTGCCTTTGAAGTGGTTCCCGGCATTACCGCTGCATCGGGCTGCGCCAGCTATTCGGGCATTCCGCTGACCCATCGTGACCACGCACAATCGTGTTTATTTGTTACCGGCCATCTAAAAGACAACACCGTTAACCTAGATTGGGATCACTTAGCCAAACCGAATCAAACCATCGTCATCTACATGGGCTTAATGGGCTTGCGTCAAATCAGCGAAAAACTCATTGAGCGCGGCTTAGCCGCCAGCACCCCTATAGCACTGGTTCAAAAAGGCACCACAGCAGAGCACCGAGTGATCATTTCTGACTTGTTAAACATTGCCGACAAAGTGGATATTTTAAAGCCAAAACCACCCACGCTGATCATCATCGGCAGCGTCGTATCACTTCATAATAAATTAAATTGGGCCGATTAGTCGCATGCCATTTATCCAACTGGACTCGTTAAACATTCATTATGAACACCAGTCTAAGGGTGATATTCCAATCATTTTACTGCATGGGAATTTTGGAAGCTGGCATTACTGGCAGCCTTTCTTACAAGACTTAAAGTTTGGTTATCGCGCCTACGCCCCTGATTTTAGAGGCTGTGGTGATAGTCAAGTAACTGAGAATGGTTACGACATTAATACCTTATGTGCTGATATTATTCAATTTGCCAATCATTTACAACTTGATAAATTCCATCTGGTTGGCCACTCTCTTGGTGGCGCTGTCGCTCAACAATTAGCAGGCACACATCCCGAGCGAATACTAACCCTCTCCCTTGTTGCAACTGCGCCTTCAGACGGGTTACCTAGCCTGACGCAAAATAGTTATAGCAGCCATTTATTTTCACCACAAAATACGTTTAAACTTTTAGATGCCATTGGGTTAAAAAGAAAAGTGCTAGCTGCTACCTTTAGAAAAACCATGCCTAAACTTAGCTCTAAACCTGCCCTCCTTAATATGGTGGTCGATGACGCCCTTAAAATGGACATGAAAGCACTGAATGGTTTTATCGAAACGCTTAAAAACTGGCGTGGCAACAAGCTTCTTAAGCAATTTAGCTTTCCCGTGATAATTCTCCATGGTGACCTTGATTCCGTTGTTCCCTTAGCGTCCTTGTTACGAATGAAGGATCAAATTAAGGGGTGTCGCTTTCATACCTTTCATAACTTAGGACATGCGCCACAGTTAGAAAATGCGGCGGCCTTTAATAACGTGTTAATGTCTTTTATTGAAGGCCGTCATGCCGACACCGGACATACCATGTCTAGTCAGGCAGTACACTGGCTCGCTGGGCTAAAGCAAAAAATCAGTACACTTTTTAAAAAACCCTGATAATCTTATTCCCATGACACTCTGGATTAAATATATACCTTTCTTGCTTGTTGGTTTACTCCTAAGCGCCTGCTCTTATGAAAGTGAGTCTGATAAAACATGGACTCATGACAAAAAAGGCTTATTTACGGCCGCTTACTCCCACGACGGACAATTTGTTTTAGTTGCTGGCACCAGTGGGCCAGCCCGAATTATTAACACTCAACTAAACACGACTTTGCATGAATGGCAACATACTGATAGTAACGACGGCATCATTGCTTCAAGTATATCGGCTAACAACCAATTTGCCGTCACGGCAGAGAAAAACTCATTGGCTCTTTGGGAAGTTAATAGTGGAAAGATAATAGGCTACTGGGACTTCCCCAATATCAATAAGCTTGTTATTTCCGCCAATGGTCAGCATGCTCTTATCGCACTTGAAGACCATACTGCGTATTATTTTGACCTCTACTATGGAAAAATTATTTATACCTTCCAACACGATGGAGTTATTAATACGCTTGCGCTATCAAAAAACGGTCAATATGCGATGACCGGCGGTAACGCGCACCAAGCAAAACTCTGGGACTTAAAAACGGGTGAGATAGTACAACAATGGTCGCATAATTTCAAAATATACAAGGTCGCTCTCTCTGATGATGGTCAGTATGCTATGAGCAACGCATCACTGGGTAAAACACGCCTATGGGACACTACAACTGGTCAATTGTTAAGCCAACTTCCAATGAGGTACATGACTGTTTCTGCTGGTCGTTTTTCCCCTGATGGTTTGACACTTTTAACAGGCCGTCCTAACCAGCGCATTGACTTATGGGATGTCGCGACAGGGAAGCGCCTTAAAACCTGGATCCCTAAACGACGTTACTTTTGGCGACCCGACTCAGCGGCTATTATCGACCTCGCCTTTTCCGCTGATGGGCAGTATTTTTATAGTGAAGCATCCAGTGGTATCGCCCAAAAATGGAGCATCTCTCCTCATTAGAGTTTCCCTACCCAATACTCTAAATCGCAGACTAAATTCATACTGGAGTACCACATACAAAAAAATAGCGAGGGTTCAACCTCGCTATTTTTATCGGGCCTTTTAGAACAACCGTTCTATTTTATAGTTAACTCAACTCGACGGTTCTTCATCCGACCTTCTGTCGTATCATTACCGACCATCGGTTTATCTTCACCATGTCCAAGAGTACTTAATTTATCACCGTTACAACCATGGGTTATCATAAAGTCACGCACTGACTCCGCACGGTTTTTGGATAAAACCTGGTTATAGGCATTAGTGCCAACTGAATCGGTATGCCCATGAATAACTAACTCTGTATCAACATAATGCGTACGTTTAGCAATCGCTAAGGGGAGCAAAATAGCTTTTGCTGAGTCGGTTAGTTCCGCTGATGCCGTATGAAAGTTCACACCATCAAGCACCAAGGCATCAACACAGCCTAACTCATTTACTTGCGCTCCCGGTGCAGAATTAGGGCACTGGTCCTTATAATCGGCAACTCCATCAGCATCGGAATCTAGTGTGCACCCTTTACTGTCAACCACTGCGCCTGCAGGGGTATTTGGGCACTCATCACGACTATCTACCACGCCATCTGCATCTGTATCTGGCTCAGGGTTTATCATCACCTGCTCAGCGGGACCACAAATACTACCACCAATAACGCCACCCACAACGGCACCAGCACCTACCTCAGTGGCACCTTCAACAAATGCGCCTGCTGATCCACCCAATAAAGCGCCAGCAATTGCACAATTTTGCCAACTTTCTGTTTCAACGGTTGCACAGCCTGTTGACAGCAGAGCCACCGTCATAATAGCGGTTATTTTTTTATAAAATATCATCCTTATGTCCCTCTATGAATTAAACTTAACTACTCGTTTTCCCTATCATGACTACTTATTATAAGGGCTTATATTTAAAAGCTTTACCCTTGCACTATACTCAAAAAACGTTGTGCCGTAAAAAGTATTGTCGAATTAGCAAGGTTCTTATCTCAATACAAACCAAACAATCACGCCCTGATCTTTACGTCAGCTTCCTCTTACTTTCACCGCATCGCTGGCAATGATAGACGGTCACCAACTCCCCTTCTCTAACGTCAAATTTCTGTGCCTTATCGATCATCCATTTATGGTGCCCTTGCCGACATAAGGTGTTGCCCTTATGCTTCTCAGCAATCGTCTTTTTTTTGAAAGGGAGAATTTTTGCCATAAATCCAGTATCAACTTGCCTTATAGCTCATTCGCTTTATCGCGCAAAATAAACTTTTGTATTTTACCGGTAGATGTTTTTGGCAAGCTACCAAAGACAACTAATTTGGGGGCCTTATAATGTGCCAAGTTATCACGGCAAAAGGAAATAACCTCTTTTTCGGTCAACTCTTCACCCTCTTTAAGCGTTATAAACGCGCATGGTTTTTCCCCCCAAACATCATCTTTTTTACCGACCACCGCTGCCTCCATAATAGCGGCATGCCGATATAAAACTGATTCCACTTCAAGTGTCGAAATATTCTCCCCACCTG
>JAHRWG010000110.1 GCA_019090295.1 Cycloclasticus sp.
ATGTATTAGCGGGAACCAACGAACAGGTGGTACTGGCCTCTAATGCAGGTTATGGATTTGTCAGCAAAATAGAAGACTTATACACCAAAAATAAAGCCGGTAAAGCACTGCTAACCCTACCAGAGGGTGCGGCGGTATTATCACCAACCCTATATCAAACTGATGATGCACTAGTGGCCATCATAAGCCAGCAAGGGCGTTTACTCATTTTCCCCGTGAGTGACGTACCAAAACTTAACCGAGGTAAGGGAAATAAACTCTTACAAATACCGAGTAAAGACTTAATAGCCGGTGAAGATAAAGTCTTAGGCTTGTGCGTGGTCGGTGAACAGCAAGTGATTAAAATACAAGCAGGTAAACGCCATATCAACCTAAAGCTAAGTGATTTAGATGCGTATCGAGGCAAACGTGGGCAACGTGGTACTAAGTTACCCAGAGGTTTTCAAAACCCGGATAGTATTGAGGTGGTTTAGGGGGGAAGGGAATCAAAGGGTTGCGTCCACTGTTGCTTAAAGAAAATAAAAGCAACTTAACTAAGTAGCATTAGGTTGTCATTTAAACTTCGGTATTTATCGGGATTTTTTATATCTAACAGAAAAATTTCCCTGCATCGCAAAGCTTTAAATATCGCTGATGAATAGACTGCGCTACTATGTGCTATATCTAACAGTGAGAACGAAGTTGGTCCAATAGCTTATATGATGTACTATCTATATTTTATTTGGCAGCTTATAAGCGACTGCCTTAAGGCCATGAAACAACGTGATTATTTACTCCATAAGGGGAAACAATGACAGAGATATTAAGTAATGTTCTTATAGAAGCGATAAATGATGAATATAAAGCGCGAGCAACCTACCGCCATGTAATAAGCAAATTTGGTGAAATACGACCATTCAGTAACATCGTTGAAGCTGAAGGTCGTCATATTGAAGCTTTATTGCCTTTATTTATCAAATATAAAATTGCAGTGCCTGAAGATCAGTGGTACTCACGTATTCAGCCTCCAGAGTCTTTAATTGAAGCCTGCCGTATAGGTGTTGAAGCAGAAATAGAAAATGCAGAAATGTATAATAGACTGCTTGATTCAACAAAAGAATACCCAGATATTCAACAAGTACTTAGGCAATTGCAAAGAGCATCAGCAGAAAACCACCTTCCTGCTTTTCAACGTTGTGTTGAAAGGGGAGGAGAGCCAGGCGAGGGGCGAGGGCAACACCGTCGTCGTGGCCAGCACTTCAAATAGTATTTTAAGTGGAAAATACTTTCTGGACAGCTCTTGCTACTAGTTCGTTAGCAGCTAGTGTTACTTCATTAGGGATTTATACAATACGTAATTATGTAGATTGGGGGCAGCGTAATAGCACTTATTTTATGTGTTTTGCTGCAGGTGTACTTATTTCTGCCTCGTTTCTTCATATTATCCCTAAATCTTTATCGATGAATCCAAACGCATCAATCTATCTGTTGGTTGGTTTTTTTGGTTTGCACTTATTTAATCGTTTTATTACTGCATTTGTGTGTCAAAAAGACCCTGAAAAAGAGCAGTATGGTATTGGACTTGTGCCCATGATAGGGATAGGCTTTCATTCGATTGTTGACGGGGTTGTTTACTCAATTGCTTTTAGTGTGAGCATTTTTACTGGGTTTCTCGCAACTTCAGGTATGGTATTACATGAATTTCCTGAAGGTATTATTACCTATCTACTGTTGTTAAGAGGAGGGGTAAAAGAGCGGAATGCTATGATTCTAGCTTTTTTTGCTGCTGCTTTAACCACACCGTTTGGTATGCTCATCTCATATCCGATCATAAGCGAAATAGATAAACCAACATTGGGAGCTTTGTTGTCACTATCAGCGGGCTCACTGATTTATGTAGGCGCAACTCATCTGTTGCCTAAGGCAGAGCAAGAGCATAAGAAGTATAGTTTTGTTGCGTTAGCTGGTGGAATTATAGTGGCTATTATAATATTTCTTTCAAAGGCTTAACTTAATTATGATGCTAATCTATATAAGCCACAGTTTATTAAAGGGCTCAATCAGTGCGTATTGATTGGCTAAAGATTAGACACTGAAATGACTTGTAGAAAACTAAAGGGGACGTTGGTTTTAAATTAAAGGGGACGTTACCCTTTAATTCAACAACAATAATACTGATTTAGTCATAGGAGCTTTAAACATGGCTGTTAAAAAAAGCTCTCAAATGAGAAGGTATTGCTCCATTCTGATCAAGGTTCAACCTACCGAGCAGATAATTACTTGTCGTTATTTAAGAGGAACAATATCCAGCAGAGCATGAGCGCAAAAGGCGACTGCTATGATAATGCCGTCGTAGAGAGTTTCTTTGGTACGCTTAAAACAGCATTAATCTATGAGCAAACTTACCACTCAAGAGAGCAAGCAAAGCAAAGTATATTTGAATATATTGAGGTTTTTTATAACCGAGTTAGGCGTCATTCAACACTGAGTTATCAATCACCTGAGAACTTTGAATAAGCATTTTATAATACAATCTAGCGTCCAGTTTATTGGGGGAACTTCATAGCGTCCCCTTTTTACTTCAGTTTGTCGACCCGATAACTCAAGAGCAAAGGTGTTTTAGATATGAGCGTAACTTAACGTTGAAATAAGCTGAAAATGCTAACTGTTGTGTTTTGTACTGGTTTTTACAATTCAAGTAGTTCTCCCTCTTGGGGTCTTAATGTGAATCTAAAATGGCTATTCAATGTTGCTTTGTATTGCATTAGTAAAATACTCCGCTATCTTTAGTAGTTAGCTGTATACAAAAATAATTAAGCAAAGCAATGGGAAGCAATGATGAAACTTAAAACGATGGTGTCGATCCTCTTTAATGAGTGTTTTTTAGCAAGAGTATTATTAGGGGCTTTGTTGTTCGGCAGTCCAGTTTTATCTTTTGCTGCTGATGGTGGAGGTCTACAGGACTTCACAAGCCATTGGGTGGGCATCGCTTGTGTGCTTATTTTTGTTTTTGCATATTCCCTTGTCATCGCAGAAGAGGCGATTCATTTGCGTAAATCAAAGCCGGTGATGGTTGCTGCTGGTTTGATTTGGGCGCTGGTAGCGATTATGTATGCAAGTGTTGGTGACAACCACACCGCTGAAGCTGCAGTACGGCATAATTTGTTAGAATTTGCCGAATTGTTTTTGTTTTTATTAGCCGCTATGACGTATATCAACACCATGGAAGAACGGGGTGTCTTTGATATGTTACGTGTTTGGCTGGTTTCTCGGGGCTTTACATTGCGTACCATCTTTTGGTTAACGGGCGTTTTAGCATTTATTATATCCCCGATAGCAGATAACCTAACCACGGCCTTATTAATGGCAACAGTTGCAATGGCAGTAGGTGGTGATAACACTAAATTTGTTGCCCTTGCATGTATCAATATAGTCGTGGCCGCAAATGCAGGTGGTGCTTTCTCACCATTTGGTGACATTACGACCTTAATGGTTTGGCAAAAAGGAGTCATAGCGTTTCAAGACTTTTTTGTATTGTTTGCACCGTCGTTGGTTAACTGGTTGATACCCGCTGTTATTTTGTCATTCGCTGTCAGTAACGGAAAACCAGATGCAATTGATGCCGAATATAACCTAAGGCATGGAGCATGGGTCGTGGTGGGCTTGTTTATATTAACGATCGTGATGGCTGTTTGCGCACATAACTTCTTACACTTACCACCGGTTATGGGCATGATGACTGGCTTAGGCTTTCTTAAATTCTATGGTTATTACCTGAAACGTCGGGATGCTTCGTTGGCAGAGTTTGATACACAAATGGGTGAGCATGGTTTGGGGCTCGAAGGTACTAGGGTTAGTGAGAAATCAACTGAAAATGATGATCATCACAAAAATCACTACAACATATTTAAATCACTTGAGCATGCTGAGTGGGATACCTTAATGTTTTTTTACGGCATCATCTTATGCGTAGGTGGCTTAGGTACATTGGGTTATTTATCGCTTGTGTCTGAACTGATGTATGTTGATTTAGGGACAACAAAGGCAAATATATTGGTGGGTGTGTTATCCGCTATCATTGATAACATTCCGGTGATGTTTGCTGTCTTATCAATGATGCCGGATATGTCACAAGGGCAATGGTTATTGGTGACGCTAACGGCGGGTGTTGGTGGGTCTATGCTATCTATCGGTTCGGCAGCGGGTGTGGCCGTTATGGGTACGGCACGTGGTGTATATACCTTTATGGCGCACCTCAAATGGACTTGGGCGATTGCGCTGGGATATGCCGCCAGTATATGGGTTCATTTTTTGGTTAATGGTGAAGCATTTAATGTGCCAGCTAATGCAGTATTAAAAGCTACTGGTGGGCATTAATAGAGGGGTATTTGCATTGGTTATGGAATCAAGCTGGCTAACTCCTTTTGATTCCTTGATTAACCTAACGGCCACCTAAATATACTTTCAGGCTTAATTATGTGTATAGAAACCTAGAGTAATTCGACTTCTTAATTAAAGGGCAATTAAAGGAGACGCTACCCTTTAATTGAGAATTCGAACAATTAAAAAGCAGAAATGCGTGATTTCAAGACCTGACCCTGATTTTTTTGAGATTGTTCTGGCCTAATAGAACCGGACACATTAATGAGAGACAATAATCGTCAAACATTAAGGTGTCATTATGGGAATGAAACGAAGTTATAAGCAATACCCAAAAGCATTTAAAGAAGAAGAAGCAGTAGCAGTAGCACTGGTTCTGGATCAAGGTTATTCAGTGCCGGAAGCAGCTAAATCTCTGGGCATAGCAACCAACATGCTGTACCGCTGGAAACAGCAATTTGAAGAGCAAGACCAATTAAATAACCGCCCGAGGAAGACGCTTAAATTTAAAACACCGAAACAGGCAATTGGAATTAAAGGGAACGTTACCCGTTAACTTGGTTTTAACTATAATTAGGGCATGCCTAGACTAGCCAGAGCAGTTTTCCTGACAATTCCCCGCCATATTACGCAGCGTGGAAATCGATGTGAGGATGCTTTTTTATGATGAAGGCGGTCTTTTTTTACTTAGAATTACTTCAACTATAGACTGTAACAATATTAGTTTTATTTTCTCAGCCCTTTGGGCGTAGAGGCAAGAAAACTTCCCGCTACCATTGAGAAAGTAAGCATCAGGAATAACCGCCAGTGGAAATCTTTAGCGACTCCCCGATAGGTATTAGCAGTATTTTTCCACATGATACCTCTCCTGAGAGTAAGTTCTTTGTTTATATCGGGTGATTCGAGTAAGGAATGTGGGGTAGGTCTGTGTTTTGTGTCAGAGGTTGTGAGCGTTTACTCTTGGCAACTAATAGGGGGCTTTCTGCATAGTGTCCAAACTTAGCGGACGGTTATTAGCCGTCTGCTGAGTACTTTGTATGGTGTGCAATATTTTATTTTGTTGTCAATTCAGGGTAATCCCCAATTTCTTTTAGCCACAAAACTCCAACAGGGTAGAGTTTGAAATTCAGAACATCGTGTTGTACGAATGGAAGTTGTTTAATAACTTCATTAGCCTCATCTTTATTTTTCGCTTTAATAAAGAAAACTATATTCGCGTTACGTTTGTTTTCGGGTTTATTTACTTCACGGTTTAAATAAATATTTTCAACGACACCCTTATGCCATAAATTGACCAATGCAGCGGCTTGTTCTTGTATATGTTGCTTGAACAGGGGGTTGTCTTGAGAAATACTGCCAGATATGACGGCATATTTATTTAGAGCACTTAGAGTGCCTTCATTTGCCCATAAAGCCTGGGAGGTCAATAACACCATCACTGCGATCAGATTTTTTATTTTCATGTTTTTTTCCTAAATAATTTATTTGTTTGTACTCGGTGATTCGAGTACAAGCTAACGGTTCAACTTACATTTATAACCAAGTATATAGAGTTGTAAATTATGTGTAAATGAGCTAAAAAGAAACCAATTGTTTCTAAATGTTAATCAATATGAATATTCTTCCTTATCTTGCGACATTTTCTGCTGTTGTTGAGAATGGCAGTTTTACAGCGGCAGCCGACGCACTGGGTATATCCAAGCCTGTAGTCAGTAAACAGGTCTCTCTCCTCGAACGACATCTTGGGGTTCAACTTCTTCACCGCACCACTCGGCGTCTACACCTCACTCACGCAGGAGAGGTATTGGCGAGTTATTCGAGCCGGATCATGTCAGATGTGAGAGAGGCTGAGCAATCCGTCCTACCCCTACAACATGAACCACAAGGACGTTTACGGATTTCAGCCCCTGAGAGCCTTGCTATGTCATTACTTCCTGAGGAATTACTGAGATTTCAACAGCAATTCCCCAAGATTGAACTGGATATACATGCCGGTGGACGGTTTGTAGATCTTGTAGAAGAGGGTATTGATGTAGCGCTTAGGGTTGGGAAACAAGAAGATTCTAGCTTAATCGCACGTCTGCTTATGCCATGTGGATTACACGCCTGCGCATCACCCGAATACCTGATAAAGCATGGTAAGCCCGAACATCCCAGTGAACTAGAAACACATAACTGCCTGATCTATTCACAGAGGCCTAATCCTGATAGCTGGTTATTCGTAGATGGGCAGGGGAAAGACATCCGTATTAAAGTAAGTGGCAACCTTCGTTCAGATACGGGGAAGATACTAATGAGCGCAGCGGAGAGTGGTAACGGCATATTCATAGGGCCGACATTTATGATAGCAAGTGCCTTAAAAGAAGGTAGATTGGAAACCGTCTTGGCCCCATACACGCCAATGACGACAGGGCTATATGTTGTATATCCAAAAAGCAAGCTCGTTTCTGCAAAGGTACGAGCTTTTGTTGATTTCATTGCTGAGTCATGGAGTCATTAACCTTCAACTAAAGTGGAGGTAAAAGAGGACGTTACCCTTTAGTTCTTAGTTCCTTATAAAGAATAAGTTAGCCTCATATTGCTTCATATTAAAGGGGCGTTAGCTTTGTCCAACATAATAGGCTTGGTTGTCGTCACTAACGGTACTTTTATGACAGTTGGAAAGAATAGGGTGTGAGGATAAATTGTTTATAATGGTCAGATTTAAAAATAATTTTTCAGGAAAAGGTTGTAAGTGATGATTAATACCAAGATTTATAAGTCCGTCTATGGGTTATCTGAAAAACTAATGGTGGCTGCCCAAAAGGTTGATATAAGGGCGTTTGAGTTGCTTTATGCCGAGTTAGCGGCTATTTGTACCGACAACGAAAATACCGCTAAAGACCACCCAGAGCAATGGGAAACACTGGCAGACTTTACAGACGATTTAGAAGATGCTGTTAACGGTTATGAGAAAGCCCTACAAAAAGCAATTGCTATTAATTCTAACGATCACATGTCATCGATTGGGTTGTCTATGGCTATTTTGCAAGTTGAGTTAGGTCAAACGGAGGCGGCTTTAAACAACCTTCAAGCTGCAAAAGTGAGCGCACATAATATTGAAGATGAGGAGCTTAAAACGGAAATTGATGAGCTTCTTGAAAAGCTATTAGCACGTTAGTTGAACAAGGCGAATGTCTCTGGGTTAAAGCGGCCGTTTAATACCCAAGCAATTAAACGCTGGTCAACTTAATACCCATTTATATCAATTAACTGTTATCAAATAAGTAGAGGATTTTATGAATATTATTATTGTTATTGCTGCTATTGCATTGGTGTTTTATTTAGTGCAAACCTTCATGTCGGGGGGCTTAAGTTCAGCACGGGCTGACAATATTAAGGCTGGTGAAGAATTTATGGCGACTAACGTGACTAAAGAAGGTGTTAAAACAACAGCCAGTGGCCTGCAATACCTTGTTTTGAAAGCAGGAACCGGCAGTGATCACCCAGCAGCTAAGGATAAGGTTAAAGTACATTATCATGGCACATTATTGGATGGGACTGTTTTTGATAGCTCTGTTGACCGTGGTGAGGCTATTAGCTTCGGTTTGAATCAAGTTATAAAGGGCTGGATAGAAGGTGTTCAGTTGATGGTTATAGGTGAAAAAACACGGTTTTTTATACCCAGTAACCTAGCCTATGGGAACCGTTCTGCAGGGGTGATTAAGGCAGGGTCTACGTTAATTTTTGATGTGGAACTGTTGGCGATTAACTAAACTGGCCTATCTTGAACGAGAAATAAAGAGGGCTGTTTAAGCGTTGTTAATACGTTCATTTGACATACATACGTGCTTAAAACAAAGTCTCTAAACTTGATGGCGGTTCTTGAGCAGCTAGTTTATATTGCCTACAATATGGTTCATTTTATTTATTTAAGGTTATCAATATGAACGACACTAAATCATTACCCACTTTACCAGATCGTTTGTCTGGCAACTCCCGTAGCCCATGGCATGTGGCGGATGTTTTCGAGCATAATATTGGAATTATGCTTAACGGTAAGGAACGTTTCGATGTTGAAGAATACTGCATCAGTGAAGGTTGGGTGAAAATTGCATCCCCTAAGTCGTTGGACCGCCGAGGACAACCGCTTCTACTTACCCTAAAAGGCGCTGTTGAAGCATTTTACAAGTAAGCCGCTTTTGCTGGCTTATAGCTGCACCGCCAAAAGGCGGGGTGCGTACACAAAATATTCATTAACTACTCCCAGTAACCATGAGTAGGCGCAAGCCTAATATGGGCAGTTAAGTGACGATGCAATATGTTGGAGTGGATGGCTGCAAGTTTGGATGGTTTTATGTAGCACTTGATGACAAAGCAGGGTGGAAGGTCGGCGTTGTCGACCATATAAATAAACTGCTACCCCTAATTAGTGTTAGTAAGGCCACTTTAATTGATATACCCATTGGCTTAAGGGACAC
>JAHRWG010000111.1 GCA_019090295.1 Cycloclasticus sp.
CAGATATTTGGTATGCCGTTTAAAGCAGCGGTCATTATTGGGCCAGCACTGGCGCTTTCATCCACGGCATTTGTTTTACAGTTATTGAATGACCAGCAGTTGCTTAAGTCTACGTATGGTCGAGCATCGTTTTCAATCCTTCTTTTACAAGATTTAGCCGTTGTGCCTTTATTGGCATTAGTCACCCTTTTGGGGGTTCCAGAGTTAAGCATTAGCGCTGACATTGGCTTAGCCTTGGCCGAATCAGTGGCGATTCTTGCGCTAGTTATTTTACTTGGGCGCTATTTTTTACACCCCATACTTCACCGAATAGCACTGACAAAAATACCAGAAGTTTTTACAGCATCGGCCATTCTAATGGTTCTTGGGGTGTCATTGATTGCGGAAAATATTGGCTTATCCATGGCTATGGGTGCGTTTATAGCAGGCATGCTAATGTCCGATTCATTCTATAAGCACCAAGTGGTGTCTGAGATAAAGCCCTTTAGAGGCTTACTGTTAGGCCTGTTTTTTATGTCGATGGGTATGGCCCTTAACCTTCAATTGTTAATTGAAAAGCCCATGCTATCAGTCGGATTGGTCAGCTTGCTTATCGGCCTTAAAATATTAATTTTGTTCCCATTAGCCTACCTGTTTGGTTTAGGCCGGAAAAAAAGCTTAGCGGTCTCACTCGTTTTGGCGCAGAGTGGAGAGTTTGCACTGGTTCTATTTTCATTATCGTTTAAGTCGGGTGTGCTAGAGCCGGCTATTCACCAACAGCTGTTGTTGGTTATATTATTGAGCTTACTGATTACGCCGTTATTGGCTAATTGGGCCAAGCGGGTCTTGTTTGAAGATAAAATTATAACGACAGAGTCAGTACCGATGCCGACCTCTGAGCCCGTAATACTTATTGGGTTTGGCCGAGTTGGACACCGAGTGGGGGATATACTGAATTTGGCAGGAAAACCATTTGTCGCTCTTGATATTGACCCGAATATTGTAAAAAAATATAGAGCCCAAGGCCTCCCTGTATTTTATGGGGATGTTTGCAATAAAGACCTGGTTGACTCCATTGGCGGCGGCGATTCCCAGTTAGTTATTGTGACGATTAATGATATTGAAGCATCAAAATCAATTATCTCTTCTTTGCGGCAGTCCAACCCAAGTTTAGCCATTTACGCTAGAGGTGAAAACTCATTTGAATGTACTAAGTTATCAAAAGTTGGCGCATCGGCCGTTGTATCAGACACGATAGAAGCTAGCATTGAGTTAGCCAGAATGGGATTGGTTTCTTTAAAGGTGGCTGAAAAAGAAAGAAAAACCATTTTAGAACACTATGCGCAGGACTATTATGAGCAAATAAAGAAGCAATGATGTAGTCACTATGCTTGGACTCTATGCCTGTTATGTAGTGAGTAAATGCCGCTTTGAAGAACGATTAACTTATTTAAACTATCATTAAGTTGTTGTTAGTAAAGGTGTTGTGGGATTCCTTTAGCGGTTTAAATAGAATATAAGAACCCAGTGAAGAGGTGATTTTTTTAAAGGTTATATCAATATAGTATGCCTGCTCTACTATAATGGCCTAAAGTTGAATACAAGCAAACGTTGCCTGTATATAAGTTAGCCACACAAGTTAATATTGAGAACTATGTCAAATTCAAATAATAACCAACCCGATTGGTTAAGCCCCGAAGAATACCAAATGATCATTGCGCCGTCTCTAAAGGTTGCGGCAGAGCTTGCAGCAAGCCGTGGTGACCCAACACTGTTTAAAGACATGGCGAGTATGTTGTGCTTAATACATATGGTGAGCCGGTTAAGAGACTATTATGTTGATGAATGGGGGGTAATGGGTACCATGTCGAGTGACACTTCATTGCAAAAAGCACCAGAGGCCGCCTGCATGATGGTGCTGACGGAAGGGAATGTGGATAAGGCCGAAGTGGTGACAATGGTGAGCTCGCTAAATAGAGGCTACGATATGCTGATGGACGCTGGGATTACCGAGGCATGTGATGTAGACATTAAGCGTGCATGGGAAGCAATGAAAAAAAATGAAGCAGAACAATTCATGGCCTTGCTTGAACAGTCTGCGAAGAAATTTGTGATGGCCTTAGATGGTTGGGAAAAAGCGAGGCATGGTTAAGTCGGTTGTTTACTTACTGAGCAGTTTATTGCTGATCAGTTGTGCGACAGCACCGCCAACTAACCAGCGGGATGTTTGTGCTATTTTCTATGAAAAAGATAGTTGGTATCCAGATGCGTTAGCCTCACAAAAAAAGTGGGGGACACCTGTTGCTGTGCAAATGGCCATTATCCACCAGGAATCACGCTTTCAATCCAATGTTAGGCCGCCACGAGATTGGTTTTTAGGGGTTTTGCCATTACCTCGTTCCTCATCAGCTTATGGCTATGGGCAAGCGCAAGACTCAACCTGGCAATGGTATATGGATAAGACGGACAATCACGGTGCAGACAGAGATGATTTCGCCGATGTGGTTGATTTTATTGGCTGGTATACCAATGTTAGCCAACGGACATTAGGCGTATCCAAGTGGGATGCGGAAAAACAATATTTGGCTTACCACGAAGGGCATGGTGGGTATAGTCGAGGTAGCTACTTAGCCAAACCTTGGCTACAACGAGTGGCGAAAAAGGTTAGCCTGCAGGCTAAACGCTATTCAGCGCAACTGAAAGGCTGCGAGTCGAGCCTAAGCAGTACTTGGTCACTTTGGCCTTTTTAACCACCCAAGCAAAAAGTGAGTAAACGCGGCTCGGCAATAAAGGGTTTAACAGCCATTTATTGGCTGTTAGCTTCTGTATGCATGCCTTCTATGGCGGTCGCCAATAACAATCCCTTTCCATTACCAGCAACCTTAAAGGCGGATGTTAACTTTTGGACCAAAGTTTATTCGGAAGTAACCACCAATGAAGGGTTTATTCACGATAAGCAGCATTTAAACATTATTTATACACGGCTTTCCTTTAACCCTGGTACAAGCCGCAAGGCTAGACAAGATAGCATTGATTCGAAGAAAGCCCACTACCAAAAAGTATTGCTCGAGTTAGCGAGTCATCAGCACATTAGGCAGCGGAGTTACGAACATAAACGGATTAAAGCACTTTGGCCCAAAGGAACAACAGCTAAGACCTTCCGTGACGCAGCGGAAAATTTACGCTTTCAATTAGGGCAAGCTGACCGCTTTAAAGCGGGCGTTATACGTTCAGGCCGTTGGCAAGATTTTATTAAACGTGAATTTAAAGCAATGGGCATTCCTCTTGGTTTAGCATCTTTGCCACATGTAGAGTCGTCTTTTCGGCCGGATGCGAAATCACATGCTGGTGCTGCTGGTTTATGGCAGTTTACACGCTCAACAGGGCGTCGATTTATGCGAATTGATCAAGTAGTGGACGAGCGTTTAGACCCTTACTTAGCGACTCATGCAGCTGGGTTATTATTGAAAGATAACTTTAAGAAAACGGGAAGTTGGCCCTTAGCACTAACTGCTTATAACCATGGTGCAAGAGGTGTGCAGCGAGCGGTTGAAGCAACAGGAGGACCGGATATTGCCAAAATTGTTCGCGAATACAAAGGACGAACGTTCGGGTTTGCCTCAAGGAATTTCTATAATGCCTTTGTTGCTGCGCATGAGATTGACCAAAATACTGCCGATTACTTTGGTGATATTAAGCGTGAGTCACCGGTTCTTTTGAATGAGGTAACACTGCCAACATACTACACAGCTCAAGGTCTCATTCAGGCCTTTAGCTTAAATAACAATATATTTAAGTCACTTAACCCAGCGTTGCAAAGCCCCGTTTGGGCGAAAAATAAGTATGTGCCTAAGGGCTATTCGCTAAGGTTACCCTTGAATAAACAGCCTAAATCAGTCACCAGATTGATGGCAAGCATTCCTGCATCTGAGCAATCGACACAACAAATGCCGGATGTGGAATATAAGGTAAAGTCCGGTGATTCGTTATCAGCAATCGCTAGAAAATTTAACGTTAGTAGTCGAGAGTTAGCGGTTACGAATGGTTTAAGAAGCCGTCATAAAATTTATATTGGTCAAGTACTTAGATTGCCCATTAAGGCCAAAAAAACGTTGAGCGTCTACCGGGTTAAAAAAGGCGATGTTCTATCATCTATTGCACGAAACCTGGGTGTCTCTCAAATGGAAATTGTAAGGCTTAACCGGCTTAGAGATAAGAATCAATTATACGCCGGTCAAAAGCTTCGACTAAAGTAGCACACTAACTTTAGCCATGAATGATGCAGTGTTTAAACAGGTTTAATGACGAGGCCACCGTTAGCGATACTAAAGCTGCTTTTCCCATCGAGTGTTGCCAGTAAGTCTAGCCCGACCATGTCTTTTCGCCAGTCGCTAAGTAATGCTAAATCACGCTCACCATTGATAAGCTGCAGTAGCTCTTTTCGGCTGACAATAGAGTTCGGGTTTATATTGGCAGCATCTGCGCGCAAACGAACTTGAGCCATTAATAAGTCGGCAACGGCCTCTTGTTTATCGGTGACTTTATTGGCTTTAGCTGGCTTTTCATGTGATTCTGGTTTTTGCTCGCAGGCGCCCTTAATGATATTTAAAATGTGATCAGCATGTTTGGCGATGAACTTATCTGAGAGGCCGCGTATGCTTGAAAGGGATGAGCTATTAGACGGTCTCATTTTTGAAATTTCGATGAGCATTTCATCTTTAACGAGCCAGCCACGTGGAATGTTTTTTTGTTGCGCGAGTGCTTCACGCCAAGCAGCTAACTGTTGTAAGCATGATAAAGACGCGCCTTTTAAACGCTTAGCTGCGCGGATTCGCTTCCATGCTAATTCTGGTGGGTTGGTGTACAACGATGTCTTACACAGTTTAGCGAAAGTAGGGGCTAGCCAAGCAAGGCGGTCCTTTTCAATTAACTGTTTTTCCATTAAGGGGTATAACTTAGCAAGGTAAATAACATCATCGGCTGCATAACGTATTTGCTCTTCACTTAAGGGGCGACGCAGCCAGTCGGTTCGAGAGTGGGCCTTGCTAAGCTGGACGCCAAGCATGTCTTCAACGATTCGCCCATAGCCCGCTTGCTCAGGTAAGCCTAAAATGGGTGCAGCAAGCTGTGTATCAAAAACAGGGGATAATGGGCTGCCGCGCCAATCAAAAAATATTTCTTGATCTTGGCGAGCAGCATGAAAGATTTTTAAAATACCTTCATCATATAAAACATCCAGTAAAGGGTTGATATCACACTCGAGTGGGTCGATGATGGCCACTAATTCTGGCGTTGCTATTTGAATTAGCGCTAAGATTGAACGATACGTTTTTTCGCGCTGAAACTCGGTGTCAATCGCCAACCAAGGTGTATCTTTTAAAGTGAGACAGAGCGCGCCCAGTTGTTCGTCAGAGTCGATATATTGAAGGTTATTCATAAGGTCGTATGTGTAAAGTAAGGGTTTTTAGTCGTGATTAAAGTGTTTTCAGCGCAAGATTACATAGAAGTCGCCTTTTGGGGGAACTATCTTGAGGAACAGGGTATTGCTTGTCAAATAAGAAATGACTTTTCACCGAAGGAGTTGAGTGAACGAGGGGGCGATGAACCATGGCCAGAGTTATGGCTGCTAAAGGTGAGCGACGAACTTGATGCGCGAAAATACTTGGCAAGCGACCCGTTAGGGATTAAAGAGCAAGCACCTTGGAACTGCTCATATTGCGGTGAAGAGAGTGATGGGCAATTTGCCCAGTGTTGGAACTGTGAACAAAAGAGAAATATATAAATAGAGGTGTTTAATGGGAACATGGGAGCAATTGGCGTTAGGTGCGGTCGCCTTACTGGTGATTTTTTGGTTTAGGCCTGGTATTAAGGCAGCGCTGAAACAAAGTGAGGAGGCGGATAAAGATTGGCCAGCAATACTTCTGCCTATCGCCGGGGTGGTTTTATTCGTTATATTTTTAGTGGCGACTATCTGACGGTAACGTAGTAGTGTGTTGCAAGCACATCATTTGTTAGAATGGTGA
>JAHRWG010000112.1 GCA_019090295.1 Cycloclasticus sp.
ACTTCTAGCTTCGTCGGCAGCGTCAGATGTGTATAAGAGACAGGGCCTTAAGGTCGTCTTCGGTTAATTGCTGGTTATCCGCTAATTTTATCCAAGCACAAATCTCTTCTCCAAACTTTGGGTCAGGAACGCCAATGACTTGAACATCTTCAATTTTTTTATGTTGATAAAGGAAATCTTCGATTTCTTTGGGATAGATATTCTCACCGCCCCTAATCAGCATATCTTTTGAGCGCCCCACCACTGTGATGTAACCGTCATCATCCATGGTAGCCAGATCACCTGTATGCATCCAGCCACCTTCATCAATAGATTCATTGGTTTTTTCAAGATCATCCCAATACCCCATCATAACGAGGTAGCCACGGGCACAAAACTCACCAATTCCCCCCTTAGGAACCAGTTTATTCGTCTCATCAACAATTTTTACTTCGACATTTGGATGTGCAATACCTACGCTGGAAACACGCCGTTCAAAGCTATCAGTCATGGTTGTTTGCGTGGCAACAGGGCTCAATTCAGTCATTCCGTATGCAACGGTTATTTTTTCCATATGCATCTCTCTGATAACCTGCGTCATAACCGCTTCGGGGCACGGTGAACCAGCCATAACACCCGTTTTCAACGACTGTAAGTTATAGTCCTTAAAGTTATCTAAACTCATCAGTGCTATAAACATGGTAGGTACACCATAGAGCGTGGTGCACTGTTCTTCTTCAACAGCTTCTAATACATTATCTGCTTCGAAGTACTCGCCAGGTAATACAGCGGTTGCTCCGGTAACGACCGATAGTAAGGTGCCTATGACCATTCCAAAGCAGTGATAAAGTGGAACGGGGATACAGACAATATCGCTATGATCGATCCCCATGGTATAGCCTGTCATAATGGCGTTATTCACAATATTATGATGGCTAAGAGTGGCTCCTTTAGGCGACCCTGTTGTGCCGCTGGTGAATTGAATATTTATCGCATCATCAAACTGTAGCAGAGGGGCTAGTTGATGAACAGCCTCTAAATCCTTAGGTGTATTTTGCTGTAATACATCCTCAAAATTTAACATGCCTGGTGTTTTATTTTCCCCCAAACGAATAATCGTCTTTAACAGAGGGAGTCTTTTTGAGGCCAGTTCGCCGGCTTTAGACGCGGTTATTTCGGGTGCTAACCCCGTCAATATGTCGAGGTAGTTGCTTGTCTTAAATGAAGGTGAAGTAATTAATGCAACACAGCCTGATTTAACTAAAGCATACTCCAACTCACTGCTGCGATAGGCAGGGTTAATATTAACCAATATTAACCCTGCTTTAGCAGTTGCAAACTGTGTTAATGCCCACTCCGCATTATTTTGTGACCATATCCCAATGCGTTCTCCGGGCTTTAAGCCCAATTGAATAAGGCCGGCTGCTAAATTATCGACCTTCTCCTGGTACTGTTTATACGTCCACCGTATATTTTGGTGCCGACTGATTAAAGCTAATTTATCCGGCCATTGGGCTGCTGTTTCATCAAATATTGTCCCGATGGTTTTACCGGTTAATCCTTTAATACTTGAACCAAAATCGTAACTTAATGCATTGTTGCTCATCCACTTAACTCCTTATTATTATTGTTGGGTTAATGACATCGCTAATGGGTCTTTTCTATACAGGGTCCCATGAAAAAACATCAGGTGAGCGTTCTAACGGATAAAAACTGCTTTTTAATGCTGGTATAGCATGGTTACCAATGGTTTCTGGTGTCCATCCCTCAGAACGATGTGATGAGCGTAATGGCCGTGATTGACCCATTAAAAAGATCTCATTATTACGCACAGCAAAAATTTGACCCGATACGTCTGCTGCTTCATCACTGGCTAAGTAAACGGCCATTGGTGCAATTTTATCAGGCGTCATTTCCTTTAATTTATCCACTCGTGCTTGTTGCTCGGGCGTATTAACAGGTATTGCACCAATCATTCTGCTCCATGCAAAAGGGGAGATGCAATTAGAGCGAACGTTGTAACGCTCCATATCGAGCGCAATGCTTTTTGATAAGGCAGCAATGCCTGCTTTGGCGGCAGCATAATTGGCTTGACCGAAATTACCGATAAGCCCAGATGTTGAGGTCATAAAAACGAAACTACCGCTTTCTTGTTGACGAAAGTGTCTCGAAGCAACATGTGCGGTATTAAAACTACCGTTTAGATGCACATTAATAACAGAATTCCAATCATCAGGCGTCATTTTGTGAAAAATTCTATCACGTAATATTCCCGCATTATTAACAACTGTATCAATACGGCCATAAGTATCAATGGCTGTTTGAATCATTGCTTCAGCACCATCAATATTGGCAACGTTATCACCATTTATAACGGCTTCACCACCGGCTGCTTTAATTGTTTCAACCACTTCTTCTGCTGGGCTTTCTCCGGTTTCTTCACCGCCAACGCCTGCGCCTAAGTCATTCACGACAACCTTTGCACCCTGCTCTGCCATCATAATGGCCATCGCACGGCCAATTCCACGACCAGCACCTGTAACTAGCACGACCTTATCTTTCATCATCATTTCTTTTCTCCTGTCAGCTTTAATTAACGTGATTTAAAAACAGCATCACGTTTTTCGAAAATTGCATTCATCGCTTCGCGGTGGTCTTCCGTCCGATGAGAAACAGCCTGCATCACTGCCGCTGTTTGTAAATGGGACTCTAAATCACTTCTTTGCCCTTCGCGAATTAGCTGCTTTGCCATACGCACAGAAATAGGTGGGTTTACAGCAATGCGTTGGGCTAACTTTAAGGCTTCTTCCATTAGCTGATCGTCAGGCACGACTTTAGAGACCAAACCAAACTTTAAGGCCTCATCTGCACTGATAGGGTCGCCAGTAAAAGCCATTTCTGACGCTTTCGCCAAACCAACCGCTCGGGGCAATAACCATGACCCGCCGTCACCTGGAATGATCCCCAGTTTAACGAAGCTTTCAGCAAAACGAGCACTCTCGCCAGCAATACGCATATCACACATGCATGTTAGATCACAGCCAGCACCAATTGCTGGGCCATTTACAGCGGCAATAATTGGAACATCAAGCTGTTGAAAAGCTAACGGAATGCGTTGAATACCTTCACGGTACCAAGTAGCTAATTCATGGGGTGTTTTATCCGATTCAGTCATTTCATCTCGGATTTTTTTAACATTACCACCAGATGAAAAAGCCGGCCCGTTACCGGTTAAAATAACCACTCTTATTTCTGGGTTTTTTTGGGCTTCTTCAGCCAGCGAGACTAAACTGTCGATCATCCCCATATCTGAAATGGCGTTACGGGTTTCAACACGGTTCATTCGCCAAGTGGCAATGCCATTTTTTACGTCACTTATTACTGCATCAGTCATTATTAATCCCTTTGTTAACTAGTTTGAGTTGTTAGCCAACTCCATAAATCATCAGTGGTTAAATCGATACACTGTTGGCCAAGTCGAGCAGACCAATTTGCCTCATTACCAAACTCATCACGCCAAGCCCATAAACGGCGAGTGCTTAGCTGTAGCGGGTATTCTTGTGTAAAACCAATGGCTGCATGAACTGCATGTGATGTTTTAGCGGCATAACCGGCTGATTCACCCGTGGTAATTTTGGCACAGGCAATTAGCTCCAACTCTTGCTCGGTTGATAAATGTTGAATGGCTGCATCAACAGCACAGATAGATGCACTGGTTAATTCAGCCTGTACCGCCAACTGTTGCTGAACGGCCTGAAATTTACCAATTTG
>JAHRWG010000113.1 GCA_019090295.1 Cycloclasticus sp.
GTAGCCAGTTTTTCGGTAGCCTCCGAGTCTTGTTGCCGCCAAAAATTGCTAAACGACTCGGTTTTTTCTGCTTTGGTTGTATTTTCAATAGACGATGCTATTTCTTTGAAACAAACACTGGCAATAGATTGAGGGTTCAATAAAACAGCAGGGCATTGCAATGATATTGAAGAGATCATCGTTTCATCAACTTGGACATAACCTAAGTAATTGATGTCAGCTTCAATGTACTTTTCAACAGCTGTTTTAAAGCGTTTGTAGACCTGTTGGCTTTGCGCTTGGTCTAATGCCATATTAACTAAAATGGATGCTTTTTTTGTAAAGTCTGTCCGTTTTAAAGCTTTTAACAGGGAAAATGAGTCGGTTAGTGAGGTTGGCTCAGGTGTGATAACAATAATAGAGAACTGTGACGCCCTAATGAAGTCTAAAACATCATCACCAATACCAGCCGCAGTATCAATGATCAGGTAATCAAAAGTTTTTTGAAGTTGATCAAGGGTGTTTAATAATATTTCTTTTTGCTGTTTGGAGAAGTGAGCGTACTCGGTAATACCTGTTGCGCCAGGAATAACTTTTAAGCCACGCGGGCCATCAATAATGATATCTTTTAGTGCCTTTTTGCCATTAAAAAGGTGCTCAAGCGTAAACTTTGGTCGAATGCCCAGTAATATATTAATGTTAGCTAAGCTTGCATCGGCATCAAAAAGGCAAACCTTATTGTCTAAAGCAGCCAATGACAATGCTAAGTTTGTGGAGATGCTTGATTTTCCAACACCTCCTTTTCCGCTAGTGACGGCAATCACTTTTGCTTGTGGCTGATTCACGTGTTGTTGATTTGAATTATTGTAAGCAAATACCATTTTGATGACATCTTCCGTTTATCTTTTTTAACAGAGTATATATGCTGTAATATTATCAAAATTTACCTTAAAAGAGTTGGAAACTATGCAGAATAAACTAACGATCCACACCAGCGCTATTAGCCATGGCTTGCGCTGCTTTATTGCTGGCATAGGACTATTAAAACATCCAAAGTTAAGGCGCTTCGTGTGGATTCCCTTGTTGATTAATATATGTTTATTTAGCATTGCGACATGGGGGCTTTGGACCTACCTAATCAGTAGTATCGATGCACTGCTTCCGAGTTGGTTAAGCTGGCTATCATGGTTTATTATTCCACTGTTTATGGTGAGTATGTTAACCATTGTTTATTATACTTTTACCCTGATCTCAAACATTATTGCCGCGCCTTTTTATGGGCAATTAGCAAAAAATGTTGAAGCCCACCTTAAAGGGCACCCCTTTATAGAGAAGACTGACGGCTATTTTGTCGCTGAGATGCTAGGAATGATCGCATCTGAAGTCAGGAAGCAATTGTACTACCTTGTACGAGCATTGCCTTTGTTGATGCTATCGATGATACCCGGAGTTAACATCATTGCCTTACCTGCTTGGCTGCTATTTAGTGCGTGGTTTTTGTCTTTTGAATATGCAGGCTATACCTTTGAAAATCACGGCGTTCTATTTAATGAGCAAAAAAATATATTAGCTAACTTTAAGTTACCAGGCATGGCCTTTGGAGGGATTAGTCTCCTAGCAACAGCCATACCTATAGTAAACCTGTTTGCTCCTGCTATTGCCGTAGCAGGAGCGACAAAGATGTTGTATGAGCGTGGTGAACTGGATTGAATTAAAAGCTAGGTCGTCTAGCTGGTTGTTAGATGGTCTGTTACAAATACACCCTGTTTGACAGCACTCAACTGAACAGGGGTTATGGTATTAGTCAACTGTTCGGGTTGACGGGTTGTAGTTTGTACCCGTATATAATGGGGGCTATAGCCAGAAATAGTTGAGATGCCATCTGCATCAGCTGGCTGAGCTTCTTCCCACAATACCTCACAGCTGTTGTTTAACAGTTTATTCATTGCCTGTTCCTTTAACGTCTCAGACAGCAAATGAAGCAGCTTACTACGTTCTTTCTTTATGGCATCATTCACTTGGTTTGCCATCAGGGCTGCTTTTGTCCCTTCACGTTTTGAATAGCTAAATATATGTAGGTTTCCAAATTTTATTTCATTAACAAATGATAATGTTTGCTGCCACTCTTCTTCAGTCTCTCCAGGGAAGCCAACAATAATATCAGACGTAATATTTATCTCGGGGATATGGTGACGCGCTTCTTTAACGATTTGACGAAACTCATCTGTTTTACAGCGTCGAGACATTCGTTTTAAAACTGTATCAGCGCCACTTTGAATGGGTAGGTGTAAGTGTGGCATTAAACGAGGGTTTAAGAATAGTTTGAAAAAACCTTGAGGTAAATCCCAGGGTTCTAAAGAACCCATACGTATCCTAGGAATACGGGTCTCTTTAAGTAAGGCCTCAATAAGGTGATAAAGGTTAGTGTCTATCTCACTACCATACCCACCCAAATGCACACCAGTAATGACGATTTCTGAAATACCTTTATTGTGTAAAGTATTAACTTCATCTACTATCTCTTTGATACTTCTGCTTTTTTCATCGCCTCTTGCGATGGTCACAATGCAAAAACTACATCGGTAACGGCAGCCATCTTGCACTTTGACAAAGGCCCGTTGGCGGCCCCTAACAAACAAACTAGAGGCGTTGGGCTCGGTGGCAATACTTGGCATAACTACTTCATCAACAGCGTCTAATGTTAAGTCAACAAGTTGGTCTTTCTGCTGGTTATTAACCAAGACATCCACCCCATTTAAAGAGACGGTTTCGTCTGTATTTAAGGTGGCATAGCAGCCACTGACAACCAGTTTAGCTTTAGGGTTTTTTGTATGCGTTTTACGAATAAGCTGACGTGACTTACGCACAGCACCTTGAGTAACAGCGCAGGTATTCAACACAAGAATATCGGGTGCAGCATCCTCGTCGACAATGGTATGACCGCGAGCGCCAAAATCATGTGCCCACGATTCAACCTCTGCCTCATTAAGTCGGCATCCAAGTGTTTTAAGGTGAACTCGCATAAATATAAAGAAATTTGAAAAAGGGTATTTTACGTTATTTATGCTGCTGTTTGATAAAGTCAATGACACTTTGTTGGCAATTATTCGTATTCTCATACAAGATGCCGTGTCTTGTCGAACTAACCCATTGGTAAGAACGGAACTCTTGTTGAATACCTTCAAGTAAAAGCTTCATGCTTGTGGGGGAGGCGATAGGGTCATTATCAGCATGAATGATTAGGGTAGGGCATTGGATTTTTTTCAAGTAACGCTTGGTGTTCTCAATTAGCATTAGAAGCTGGGTGACCGCTGACAAAGGAAGATGCTGATAATTAATATGTGGATGTTCAGGTATATTTTTTTTAAAAGGCAGGCCATGAAAACGGGTTAGTTTATGAATGGCCATGTTTGAGAAATGCCCTGTTTTAGCAAGCAATTTTTTAGGGTTTTTTAGTTCAAGGGGGGTGCCACAGCTAACGACTGATTTAATACATGCTTTTGGCTTTCCCGCCATAATTAGAGAGAGTAAACCACCGGTGGAGAAGCCAACTAAGTGGATGTTGCTACTGTAGCCCATAGCAACATTTATGCTTTGTTTAAGAGATTGCTGCCAATCTTGCCAGCGTCTCTGGTGCAAATCCCATGGCGAGGTTCCATGTCCCTTAAGACGACAACCAATAACTGTGTAACCTAATGCATGAAGTTTAGTTCCTAAGTCTTTCATTTCATAAGGTGTGGAAAGTAAACCGTGGGTCAAAATGACGCTTTGGCCATTGCTCACCTTAGGGATCAGTAGGTACGGTTTAGCTGCTTCCTCTTCAAGGAACTGCTGCTCGTTAATGCGCTCAAACTGTTGGTTCAGGTATTCGGATCTATCCCATCGAAACTCTCGGATATCATCATCGAAAAAGAATTCTGATAACTCAATGCATTGGGTATCGATGTTAAAATGCAAGGCTTCCTGTATGGCCTCCTGAACTTGAGGAATGGGCTTGACCTCATTGGAGTAAACGGCAATAGGATTCAGGATACGAATAGTATCAAAATTATTTTTAGCACAAATTTGTTCACTAAAAATATAATTCTCCCCATCGTCAGTTAACAGTTTTGCATGGTAAGCATTCCGCAAAAACTGGCTAAGCTCAGTGCTTTTCATGGTTAGAGCAGCGCGATATATACAGGGGTTTTTAAGTGATGTATGGAAGTTTAAATGAGCATTTTTTTGTAAAAATTTAATGCTTAAATACAGCGTCATGTGGAAATGTTGCTTGCTGCACACAGTTTTCTTATCAGCGAGTAAATGAATAATGACAGTGGAGGCAATATGGGCAATGTTGATGGTGACTTGAGAGTATATTTGCTGCATAAAAGCGTCACGTATTTTACGTGTGTTGCGCTGATAACTTAGCCTAAATAATTGCTTATTCCAGTCGCTATCGTGATGGGTAGAATTTAATATCTCATTTAAGCTTAAGTGACTTTTTTTTATAAAAGCTGTGGCGATACTTGATTCAAGTTTGGTCCAGTAATCTTCTACAATAATCGCTGGGCCCAGTTGAATATCCATATCAGTTTTTGTAAGTAATAAATTACCTTCAATCACTAACTCTTCTTTAAAACGTTTGCGAATGTGCTGGAAAAAGAAAGTGGCGCTATCCTTTAAGATATTGGTTTTTACTCTAAGGGGATAAAATGTAATATTGCATGGGACAAGGCGGGTTGGTTTTTGACATGCCTCTACCATTAAGTCCATGTTTTCAAACCCAAGTTCATTTGCCCAAAGCGATAATGTTTTTTGTTCACCTGTCTCATTTAAACTACGCACGACAGACTTGAAGATAGTCACCCCTAAGCCAATCACAGCGACACCAGTGTGCAATTTTCTACGTTCATGTTGGGACCTTGAATACACCGAATATCGACCTTTTTTATCAATGCTTCGCCGGTCTTTTACAATCCCACCCTCTGGGAAGGCAATAAGTTTATAACCCAGTAAAATGTCTCGTGAAACATGGTACATAAGGGAGTTGGTATGATTAGAAATTCCACCTAGTTTTCGTAAATAGCCACCCCAGAAACGGTCACTAAAAAGTTCATTGCTGGCAATTGAGCGAGAATAGAGCCCAGTTTCTTGGTAGATCAAATATTGGGGGATACATGTTTCAAACCGAGCAAAGTGGTTAAATAAGAATATATCACCCGTTGACCAAGACGTTTTTTTTGTATGTGTGTTGATGGACAGCTTTAATGCGCTAAGCAGCAGTCGCATTGCGCGATGAGTCCATCGGTAAGCAGAAGCGCTAATTTGATGTGCCTTGATAATTTTTTGAGTAATTAAATTATTCATCACGACGCAGTTAAATAGTGGCTTGACTGTAGTTTTACTATAAGTAGCAAAATACCGTAAGTGAAATTTTTAAAAAAGGTAAACTACCGTCATGAATGAATGTTTTTTAATGCCTAGATGTCCCTCAGAATAAATTTACCCCATGATGAGATCCATGTTTGGCAACTAAGTCTATCGAACACATTGATAGACTGGTTTGAATACGCGGAGCTGTTAAGTAAAACTGAACAGGATAAAGTGGCGCGCTTTAGAAACCCTTTGCATCGTTCACGAGCAATGGCAGTACGTGTTCAGCTAAGGTTGTTACTCTCACATTATTTAATGCTAGAGCCCCAACAAATTGATTTTCAAACAGAGCAATACGGTAAACCCGTTCTATCAAATACAAATTTGGCTTTTAATCTTTCACATAGTGGCAGTGATGGTTTAGTAGCTGTGAGCATGAACTCTCAAATGGGGGTGGATATTGAACACTGGCGATCGCTTGATAACCTTGATGGTATGGTCGAACGTAACTTTTCTGCAACTGAAAAAGAAATTTGGCTGCGGGTCCCTAAAGAACAGCAGACGCCCGTATTTTTTCATCATTGGACAGCTAAAGAAGCTTTTATTAAGGCAACAGGTCGTGGATTAGGAATGGGGCTGGCGCGTTGTAGCTTTGATATAGCGGGTGATACTCGATTACTGGCATGTCCTGCAGAATATGGCCGCCCTGAGGACTGGCAGAGTTATCAGTTAGCAGTAGGTGAAAAAAAGAGTGCAACGCTGGTTATCAAAGCTAAAGCCAGCCAACTGGTATTAAAAAACTTCAACCCTAAACTTTAACGGTTCTGTTTGAGTTCATTGAACTTATCTATTAAAAGCAGGTGTTGTCTTTGGGTGGGCTAAATCACTCAGTCAATCAAATGCGCCACTAAACCCTTTTCCCTGTCAGTATTGGAGAAGCTAAGAGGATAATCTTCTTCCGTGCAAAGCACTCTTATTATAAAATATGTACTGGCATAGTTTTTAACCTTAAAGCAAATTAAACGTATGATTGAATTTCCTACAACACTGGTTGAAGCGCTGGATAGAAATCAAGACCCAGCTAAAAAAATAACGTATATCAGTGGTCAAGATAATGAGCGAGAAGTAAGCTACCCAGCACTTAAAAAACGTGCGTTGGGGCTGCTCCATCACATTCAAATTAAAGGTGCTAAAGAGGGTGATGAGCTGATTATCCATTTGGCTGAGAATGAACAGTTTATTGATGCCTTCTGGGCTTGTCAGTATGGGGCCGTGGTGGCCGTTCCATTAGCGATAGGCACCAGTGATGGCCATAGGCAAAAAGTGTTTAACGTCTTTAACAAGCTTAGGTCTGCTTATATTGCAACCACCAGTAAAGCGCTGAAGCGATTGGAAGTTTATGCACTAGAGCATAATAAAGAACAGGCTTTTCACGAGATATCTCAAAAAGCAATTTTACTGGATCGAATTGAATCGTTCGATATTGCCGGAGTTAAGGCTGACATTCAGGCTGAAAAAACTGCATTTATTCAGTTTTCATCAGGCTCAACTGGCGACCCTAAGGGAGTGGTTTTAACCCATAAAAATTTAGTCACTAACCTGTATGGTATTATCGAATGCAGTGAATTTGATCAGCGCGATAGCTTTTTTAGCTGGATGCCATTAACCCATGATTTAGGTATTATTGGTTTTCATTTGACACCTCTGTTTGTCAATATTGACCAATATATGATGCCAACAGACTTGTTTGTACGCAGGCCCAATTTATGGCTAGAAAAAGCCAGTGAAAAAAAGGCCACTATACTGTCATCACCTAACTTTGGCTACCGTCACGTTTTAAAACGTTTTAAACCTGAGAATCAAGTTAACTTAGACTTATCCAAAGTACGTATTATTTTCAATGGTGCTGAACCAATATCTGCCAATTTATGCAGAGAATTTAACGAAATAATGAAACCATTTGGGCTGTCTGAAACGGCTATGTTTACCGTTTATGGTTTGGCAGAAGCCTGTTTAGTGGTGACATTTCCGTACCTATCTCAGCCGCTATCTACCGTGCATATATTGCGTAATTCATTGGTCAGTGGTCAGCCAGCTGTGATTGTTAAGCAGGCTGAAAAAAACAGTGTTGAACTGGTCCGTTTAGGTCATGCCATCACAGGAACAGAAATGATGATTGTGAATGATCAAAACATGGCCGTCGATGATAATATTATTGGCCGGGTATTTATTAAAGGCAATAATGTCACGGCAGGGTATTACCATGAGCCTGCGTTGAATGAAAAACTGATCACCACCGATGGTTGGCTTGATACAGGTGATCAAGGCCTTATTAATGAAGAGCAACTGGTAATTACTGGGCGAACAAAAGATTTAATCATCATCAATGGTCAGAATTACTATGCTCCCGATTTGGAGACAGTCTGTGAGCAAGTTGATGGTATAGAGCTTGGGAAAGTGATTGTCTGCGGCATTCTCAATACGGCTGACTCTAGTGATGAAGTGGTCGTTTTTGTCCTTTTTAGGGGGGGCTTAGAAGCGTTTTACCCTATGCAGGTTAGCGTTCGTCGCATACTTGGCGAAAAGTCTGGCTTAGATGTGGCGCATGTATTAGCAATCCCATCAGTCCCTAAAACAACCAGTGGTAAAGTTCAACGATTTGCACTGGCTGAACAGTTCCTGAACGGTCATTTTAATGAACAAATGGCAGCGCTAACAGAGTTGTCGGAAACCCAAATGGTTGGCTCTAAAGCCGCAGGGAGCCCTATAGAACGAGTTTTACTAGAAATTTGTAATGAAGTGGTGCCAGAGGTTTCAATTAAGCTAGAAGACAATATTTTTGACATGGGAGCAAGCTCTTTAAAACTAGCACAAATTCATGAAAAACTTGATCAAGCCTACCCAGACCTGGTTGAGCTGAGTGACTTTTTTGATTACCCAACCTTGGGTGAGCTAGCTAGCTTTATTGAGCAAAAAACCACTTAGTACTAAATGGCTTTAGGGTTTAATCGTAGATGGTGCGTTTACGTTTCCATTTGCGGTTAGACCACATCCAATCCTCTGGATGCTCAAGAATCATACCTTCCAACTTTCGCGCATATTTTTCTGTGACAGCATAGCCTTCTTTTTGATAAGGAGCCTCTGCAAGTACTTCAAAAACAACTTCATAATGGCCTAACGATAAACGACGCATGCTAACAAAAATAACAGGTTATTTGGTTAATTGAGAAATTTTCTGAGTGCCAACTGAGAATGAACTGTCTTGATTTAAAAAAGTTGTCCAGTACTTTTCCTCTTTTCTCATAGGCGACTGATCTGCAACCATCGCAAACCCTCTAAGCACCTTACGTCGTTTCATGATTTCAAGGAGCGCGTCCTTGTTTTCAATTGGGCGTGCACCAAAACGAGAACGAGATTTTTTCATTTGCTCATCCATGACATGGTCGTGCAGAGGCTTATAGACCGCATCAATTGGAAAACTAAGTTGCAAACTACAAGCGGCTAACATCCACTCCCAATTACAATGGTGGGCAGCCAGCATAATTATAGATTGGTTTTGTTGAGCAAATTCTTCAAGAAGCTCAGGGTTTTTAAGGGTAATACGCTGATTAATCTGTGCTTCACTCATATAAAGCGTTTTAAGCGACTCCATCATCATAAAGACAAGCCGTTTAAAATTAAGTTTTGCTAAGGCGTGCAACTCTAAGTCTGATCGCTCTGGAAAAGAGTTCTTCATGTTTGAGAAAATAACGTTGCGCTTTTTTTCGACGAAATAATAGCCCACAAGATAAATAGGGTAGGCTAATAAATACAGTATAGGAAAGGGGAGCCTGCCTATAAAAGGAGTCAGTTTTGAAAAGAATGATTGCCTGTGCTTTGCCATTTATTCGTCGCTTATAAACCCAAGAGGCGGGCATTTTAGCAAAGCAATGGCTGGATGGGTTAAGCAAAAAATAAATAGCTGATGAAAATAGCGGTACAAATACCTACAAAATCTGCAAATAAGCCACAGCTAAGTGCATGACGGGTGTTTTTAATACCGACCGAACCAAAATAAACGGCCAAGACATAAAAGGTTGTTTCTGTGCTGCCTTGAACAATTGAGGAAAGCCTACCAGCGAATGAATCAGCGCCATGACTGTTCATTGTTTCAATCATCATAGCCCGCGCACCACTACCACTTAAAGGTTTCATAAAGGCTGTCGGTAAGCCATCAACAAATTGGTCATCAAAAGCGCCCCACGATAATAACTGGCGTATTCCTTGAAGTAAGATCTCCAGTGCACCACTCGCTCTAAAAACACCAATGGCCACAAGCATGGCCACTAGGTAAGGGATGATGTTAATAGCCGTTTGAAAACCATCCTTAGCGCCGTCAATAAAAGCATCATAGACATTAATGCGTTTTTTAACCGCACCCAGCATAAAAACAATGATTAAGCTAAAAATAATAATATGACTAATTAAGGCAGACTGCTGTTGCATAGCCGCTTTATCAAGGCTTGAAAAATATAGCAATATTGACATAACGAATGCCGTAAAACCTGCGAGGTAAGCAACGATAACTGGATCATAAAGCTTAATGCGCTGGATGCTAGCAACAGCTACTAAACCGGCCATTGTAGAGGCAAATGTTGCAATTAAAATAGGGATAAACACATCCGTGGGGTCAGCAGCACCCATTTGGGCTCGATAGGTGAAAATAGTTAAAGGGAAAAGAGTCACTGCGGACGTGTTAATAACTAAAAATAAAATTTGGGCATTACTGGCCGTATCTTTAATGGGATTAATGGTGTGTAACTGCTGCATAGCCTTAATACCAAAAGGCGTTGCCGCATTATCTAAACCAAGCA
>JAHRWG010000114.1 GCA_019090295.1 Cycloclasticus sp.
AGGTGCAGGTATTCCTGCTTTTTATACGGCAACGGGCTACGGCACCCCCGTTGCAGATAATAAAGACGTAAAAACCTTTAATGATCGCCCCTACATCTTAGAGGAAAGTATTACCGGTGACTTTGCGATTATTCGTGCTTGGAAAGGCGATAGAATGGGTAACCTTGTTTTTCGGGATACCGCCATGAATTTCAACCCACTTGCAGCTACCGCAGGAAAAATAACCGTTGCTGAGGTTGAGGAAATTGTTGAGGTCGGTAGCCTTAAACCCACAGAAATTCACACGCCTAGCATATATGTTAACCGTGTTATTAAAGGTTCATTTGAAAAACGCATCGAGCGGCTAACCGTCACCCAAGAGCAAGGACAATAGAATGTCATTAACACGTGATCAAATTGCCATGCGAGTGGCTCAAGAGCTGCAAGATGGCTACTATGTAAACTTAGGTATCGGCATTCCAACACTTGTTTCAAACTATGTACCCAGTGATATCGATGTCATGCTCCAGTCCGAAAATGGCTTACTGGGCATGGGCCCCTACCCAACCGAAAAAGAGGCTGATGCGGATATGATTAATGCCGGTAAAGAAACGGTGACCGCTGTCCCAGGCGCTTCTATTTTTTCATCGGCTGAAAGCTTTGCAATGATCCGTGGTGGTCACGTCAATTTAACCGTATTAGGCGCTTTTGAAGTTGACCAACAAGGTAATATTGCCTCATATATGGTGCCAGGAAAGCTGGTTAAAGGCATGGGGGGTGCAATGGATTTAGTGGCTGGTGCGAAACGTATTATTGTCACCATGACGCATACTGATAAGCATGGAAACGCCAAGCTTCTTAAACAATGTCAATTACCATTAACCGGTGTCAATTGCGTTCAGAAAGTGGTTACAGACCTTGCTGTTCTATCCATTAAAGACAATGCTTTTTATTTAGATGAACGTGCACCGGGGGTATCAGTGGATGAAATTCGTAAAAAAACAGCTGCACGTCTCATTATTCCAAATCATGTCCCTGAAATTTGCTTTGATTAGGGCTTGCCAACCTCCCAAACCAACCCTATGACAAAAAATAGTCACTTCCCCAACCTCGCTGCACTTGTTCTTTCTGGCGGAGAATCGCGACGCATGGGCGGTAAAGATAAGGCCCTGCTTGAGATAGCACATAAGCCTATGATCAGTTATGTGCTTCATAGCCTAAGCCAATGCATAGATGATATTACCATTAGCAGTAACAAGCGTGACGACAGCTATCAAACATTTGGCTACCCTATTGTTCATGATATTTTAACGGGGCAATTAGGTCCCTTGGCCGGCATTCATGCTGGCTTAACCTATGCTAAAACACAGCGACTGCTAATTGTCCCTTGTGATAGCCCTTTTTTAAACATTGAACTGTGCTCTGTGCTGCTTGAAGCGATGGATGCTCAACAGGCTCAAATTGCCGTTGCACACGATGGGGATTACTTACAAGCCACCTTCGCAATTATTGATGTGCAACTAGCAGATAGCTTAGCTCGGTATTTAAACAGGGGTGGTCGCCGTTTAGTCACCTGGTATCAAGAAGAGAATTATGTGCCGGTTGACCTGAGCGCCTATAAAGAATCTTTCACCAACATCAATAACTACCGAGATATTGAGGCGGCAAATAAGCGTCTTCAAGCTTGCACTTGATAAGCTTGAATGATTAGAAAAGTCCGGTTTTTATACGTAAAAATAATTGAGTTTGCAGGCAATACAAAATATTCGCTAAGAGAGGAAATAATCGCTTGATCACTTTTAGCGCCCTTTTGGGCTTAACGACCTACTGGTGTAAAAGAAAGGCTGTATAAAGCTCTCAGAGCATTATAATCCGCCTAAAAAACGGTTCAATTAAACAACATACACATCATAACGAGTATTGACGCTAGCAACCGTATAACTGGGCGAAAGAGTTGTTAGCAATTGGGCCGACTTAGGCCGCTTAACAACCACCCGATGAACCGCTGTTTTTATTGCCACCTCAAATAAACTAGCCGTGTCATCCTGATGACCGACCAATTGTTGAAGGACTTGCATCTCTTTTTTAATTTTTGCTGCCTTTTTACGCTCTGGATACATAGGGTCTAAATAAATCACATCGGGACGAGGTTTTTGTTCTAAATATAAACCTTTCAAGTAACCTCCCGAGTGTGCATGAATAAAATTCATGCGTGTAAGAATGGGTGCCGTAATATCATCTTCAAGCCCTCTGTCTCTAGCATCGACCAGTAAGGCAAACAATGCAGCATGTTGTTCACACAGCGTTATAGAGGCCCCTAGGCTAGCTAGCACAAATGAATCCTTTCCAAGCCCAGCTGTCGCATCGAAGACGCGCCATGTTGGGTGCTTTTCTAAGCCACAGGCCTTCGCCAGCGGTTGTTTTTTGCCACCACCATATAAACGTCGGTGTTTTGACTTTCCAGCAACAAAATCGATGGATAGGCTTAACGGTTGTGATGCTGATGGCCAATGTAGCGTTAACGCATCGTCTATATAGTGAAGGTAAGGCGTATGACTCAAATTATCGTCAATTTTATCCACCGCACAAATATGGCCTTGATCTATTAGTTGATCAAGGTCAGCACTAACATGCCATGTGCCATCTAGAGTAATTGGAATTATTTGTTGCATAGCCATATCAATAAGCAAGGCTTAAACCATTAGATTGGATGCAATTATGATTGCGTAAAATAAATAAAGCAACGAAGAGAGTAACAATCAAAATGGGGTGGATGAAGGGGCTCGAACCCTCGACAACCAGAGTCACAGTCTGGGGCTCTACCAACTGAGCTACACCCACCATAACGATTGTTTATTTCTAAATTTATGGTGCGCTTGACAGGACTCGAACCTGTTACCCTCGGCTTAGAAGGCCGAGCTCTATCCTAATGAGCTACGGGCACATATTCATTTCTTATCGTCGAACACCACAAAAAAGTGGTCGGAGCAGAGGGATTCG
>JAHRWG010000115.1 GCA_019090295.1 Cycloclasticus sp.
CTGCCGCTTCTATTGCCGCCTGAGCAACATCACCGCCATTAAAGATAGGCCCAACATTATTTTGTTTATATGCATTTTTTAAATTTGTCATGTTTTCCTCTTTTAAACGTTCCGCGTCTACGAATAAATAAACTTATGAATGAGCAGTCAGGGGTTCAATACCTTCAACATTCACCCATACACCTTCACCTTCTACTTTAAGTGGGTACTCAGCAAGCGCGCAGTCTGTCGGGTTTATACCCTTGCCAGTACTTGAGTTGAATTGCCATAGATGTGCTTTACAAATAATCACCTTGCCATCAAATTCTCCATCCACTAACTCAATTTCCTGGTGCGGACAAATTGCTTGATATGCTTTTAATTCTCCACCATCAAGCCCAAGCACAAGTACTGGCGTTCCATTCTCTGTCTCAAAGGCATCCATATCACCTTCCCAAACATCATCTAGGGTACAAATTTTTTCAAAAGCCATTATGTTTCCTTTTATTTATCAGCAAAAATCACATCAATAGTTTCGGTTAAACGCCAATGTGCATCAGAAACCTTCATATCCCGAGGATAACTCTCACTGCTACCATGCAACCTAACTCTCATTACTTTTTCAGGCTGCGGCGCTACACGCCTATTTACTGTATGGTGAGCGCACTTTTCTGCCACTTGGTCCATCGTATCCTCTGTATCAACCCCAACTAGCTGTAATACAAAATCCCCTTCAAAATTCAAACAAATTGGTAGTGCTGCCATATCATTCTCCACTATTAAGTAGCACCCTTTAAATAGGTGCTATCCGTTATTATTAACCTACTTTATTTTTATTCTTAAAGCCTTCTGCCCACTCATAATCATGCGCATCTTTGCCCATTTCTTCAGGGCCTAAACTCATATACAGCAGTGCACCTGATAAATCAGCCGGTTGAATTTGCCCCGTTAAAAATCTGTCTATTAAGTTTTGGTGTTGCTTATAACGCTCTGGGTCCTGTTCAAAACACCACCGGTCTGCTTCTGAGGCAAAATGGTACAAACGCCCATCTAATTCAAGTTGGTAATCTTTAACCTCCCAACCATCCCCTGGCATACCTACAATCGGTAATTGGCTCATATTGCAAACATAAGGCAGGGTTTCAGGCAGCGTTAAATCTTCACGATCATTATTTAAATTATCGGTAATAACATCCCAGCACTTACCCCAAGTTTTGTTCCACCCTGGATACTTTTCTTCTAGCCATTCACGGTCCTCTGGCGAAGCTCCAGCCGCAGGGTTCCACCAAACTGTCTTCCGCCAAAAGTAAACGCCTAAATGCATGCCGTGATGCGTGATGTCCAAATCGTTTGTTAAGTCTTCCCAAAACCAAGGTGCATCTAACCCTAAATCAGCCAACTGACGTTCAAATTGAATAATGATCCACTCAACCATAAATTCTTTGAATGACTGTTCTCTATGTTCTAAAGGCGTGTAGTAATCCATGATAGGCCCCGTTAACACCGAAAATAATTTCCATGCTCGCCAAATTGACACATCAACTAACTTTTTCGCTTCTTCTTTTTTACCGTTTGCAATTAATATTTTCAACGATGGCCCGCCCTGTTGAGCATGACGAGCTTCATCTGTTTGAACACTAGAAATCAAGCTGGCAAAGGTATGATCACCAGCATTAGACGCATCCGCCGCCAAACCCAAAAACTGCATATTTGTAAACCCAGTTTCAAATCCGAATGTCAACATAATAGACACCGCAACTGCATCTCGGGTAAACATGATATCGTCAAAGAATGAGCGCGCTGCTATGGCAGCCCAATCATTCGTGTGCATCGCTTTGTGAGCCCAGTCCCATTGGCGGCTTCGCTTAATATTAGCGTGGGGAAAATACAACTGAATTTGCCCATGTCGATTTTCATCCAGCGCCCCGAATATAGCCATATTTCTATTGCCAGGCGCCTTGGCAAAACGTGCCATTCTTGCCTCTCCTGTACTAGCCCCATACTCATTCACAGAAATAGCACCATAATGAGCAATCATGGTGGAAATCCAGCCTGGGTCAGCACGATCAACATAAGCATCACGCTCAAGTGCCGCTTTAACTGAGTAAGCACCTGAATCTTTTTCACGTTGAACCGAAACATATTCGGGATAAGTCACTTTATATGGCTCATCGTACGTTTCCCACTCAGCCATAGGAATTCCACGTGCACCACTCATTTCTTCAGGAAACAACTCCTCTTCTGTAACATATTTGGGCGTCCAGTTAACGGCTCGTGTTAAGTCATACCACTCTTCTCTTGGTATCTGATACATGTAACTCTCCTCTATTGAGTTTAAATATTTTTGAATAATGGGCTTTTTTTACTCTCAGCCTCAGCATCTTTTGCAGTAAAAAACTTCTCCATAAACATATCTTTTTCAAATAAACGCCCCTGCATCAACATCGTAATACAAGCATCAATCATCATAGGTGGCCCACACATATCAGCCCGGTAACCTTCAAACTTCCCACCCATATATTCCTTAGCAACTTCGTGAATGAAGCCAGTTGGGCCTTCCCATTCTGGCTCAATATCTGGACCTGATAGACCAGGTACGTACGTGAAGTTTTCGTATTTATTATCAAGTTCTTCGAAGAGTTTTTTATAGTACAACTCCTCCAAGTTTCTAGCGCCTTGGAATAATATTATTTCTCGCCTATCGCCCGACTCTAATAAATCTAACACCATGGACTTAGGACTGGCCAAACCTGATCCCCCACCAAAAAACACCATTGGTTTTTCATCCGACACCCTGAGGAAGAAGTGCCCATAAGGTGCTGATAAATCGAGCTTATCGCCTACTTTTAACCTGTCTCTTATACACATCTGACGCTGCCGACGAAGCTA
>JAHRWG010000365.1 GCA_019090295.1 Cycloclasticus sp.
ACGATACCGGCACCCCAGAATATTGCCAAGACTGCGAGCGAAACAATCGCGGGCAGGGCGCCAATCCAGAACAGAAAGGAGAAAGCAACAAATGAACGCTCCCATAAGTTCAAACGGCTTTAATTTGCAGCCAGCCAATCTCGACGAAGCAATGAACCTAGCCACCATGTTAGCCAACTCCAGCATGGTGCCCAAAAACTACAAAAACCAGAAAGAAGACACCCTGGTCGCCATGATGATGGGGTCAGAGCTGGGCCTTAACCCTATTCAGGCGTTACAGAACATAGCAGTTATCAACGGCAAGCCATCCATTTACGGCGACGCACTCCTTGCCCTGGTTCAAAACCACCCTGCTTTCGGGTCAATACAAGAGGTGTTCGACGAAACCGCCTATACGGCGACCTGCACCGTTCAGCGTAAAAACGGCCACCCTCACACGGTCGTATTTAGCAAAGCCGATGCCGAAAAAGCCGGTCTTTGGGGCAAGCAAGGCCCATGGACTCAATACCCTAAACGCATGATGCAAATGCGCGCTCGTGGGTTTGCATTGCGAGACCAGTTCGCCGATGCCCTACTTGGGCTGATCACCGCCGAAGAAGCGGAAGACATGCCGGACGAAATCAACATCACCCCAGCCAAACCGATCCGCGATGCCCTGCCATCAACATACCCACAAGATAAGTTCGACGCCAACTTACCGGTCTGGGGGAACGCAATTAAATCCGGTAACCGCACCGCAGATGAAATTATCGCCCTTGTCAGTACCAAAGGGGTCTTAACCGCAGATCAGCAGAAAGTCATTAAATCAATAAACCCGGAGAAAGCAGCATGAACCGCCAATATCTACAGCTAATTCAAGGCACGCCAGAATGGCATGCTTTCAGGAGTGGTCGGTTTACAGCATCAGAAACCCCGGCAATGCTTGGAGTTTCCCCCCATCAAACTCGCGAGCAGTTGCTTAAAGAAAAGAGCCGGGGATTCTCAGAAGAAGTTAGCGGTTTTGTGGAAAAGATATACAGCGATGGCCACAACTACGAAAAAATCGCGCTGCCGTGGGCTGAAGAAATTATCGGCAAAGACCTCTTTATGCCCACAATCTCGGTCGAAGTTGAGGGGTTAAAAATGTCGTCATCTTATGACGGACTAACTTTCGACGAGGAGACCGTATGGGAGCATAAAACGCTAAACAAGAAATTAGCGAAAGACATACCAGAAAAAAAAATTGACCTTCTTTACGCCTCCCAGATGGAATCCGAGTTACTGGTGTCAGGCGCGGAAGTTTGCTTATTTATGGCCTCAAATGGGGACCGTGAAAGCATGGTTCATTGTTGGTATGAATCTGATCCAGAGCTACGGGAAAAGATCATAGCTGGCTGGCACCAGTTCGCCAAAGACTTAGAAAACTATAAGCCTGAACCAGTAGCCGTTGAAGTGGTTGGTACCGCGTTAATGTCACTGCCCTCCCTGGCTATATCACTCACCGGATCGGTTAACTCATCAAACCTGGCTGAATACAAAAAATCAGCCATGACAATGATCGAATCCATCAACACAGATTTACAAACCGATCAGGACTTTGCAGACGCAGAGCAGGTAGTGAAGCTTTGCGCCGAATCAGAAAAGGCCCTCAACGCTGCAAAAGAAGCGGCGCTCAGCCAGACCGCAGATATTGACGAGCTGTTTAAGACCATCGCTCACTTGCGCGAGTCGATGCGCTCCAAGCGGCTAAGTCTGGAAAAACTGGTTAAAAGTCAGAAAGAGGCGATCAAAACCAAGGTGGTGCTTGATGGCAAAAACATCATCTTCCGGCATGTTGCCGACCTAAACGAAGAACTCGAAGTGGTCACCATACCCCTACCGGCTGCTGACTTCGCCAGCGCGATAAAAGGCAAGCGCAACCTGGAGTCAATAAAGAGCGCTATCAACCAGGTTGTAGCCGACGCCAAGATAGAGGCAGATCGCCTAGCAACGTTGGTCCGGGCAAACCTCAAGACGTTAACTGATGCAGGCACAGAACATTTGGGCCTTTTCCCAGACCTGCAGCAAATATGCTCAAAACCAAACGATGATTTTTCATTACTGGTTACAAGCAGGATAAGCAGCCACAAGGCGGAGGTAGAGCGGCAAGCCAAGATCGAGTCTGACAAGCTGATCGAACAAAAACAGACCGAAGCGACACCAGCAGAGACAGTGCCTGTCGTTACTCGAACCGGATACAGAATTGCTCCTCAGCCTGAACCAAGCCCGCCAACAACATCGGAAAAGCCAGCAGTATCCAGAGCCCTGGAATTGATCACCGAAGGCTATAGCGACCTGCAAAATTTCTTAGACCAATACGGGAAATTGAAGGAGTTTAGCTCTATCTGTGAAGAAATCCGCTTCACTTTAAAACGTCGCAAGGCGGCCTAACCAATGAACCACTACCGCCACCACCCCCAACTAGCCCTGCCCATTAACCCACACCATTTCTGCGCCACAAAAAACAGGCGCTACGAATTTTTAAAAGCCCCTGCTATATATCTGGGCAAAACCCTGGCGAGTGATGGCATTGCAATGCTGCTATCGCCAATAGACAACAAATACCCAATCCTGCAACCGCCAGAAAATTACGCCGTATCGTTCAAGAAAAATACATACAGCTATTTCGAAGAAATCGAAGCAACACAATTAGCCCCAGCACCCAAAATAACATTGCCAGCCACAGATGATTGCCGGGTCTGCTCAACAACCGGAAAAGCCTTGTGCAGCCCATGCCCCGAATGCGACGGTGACAGTAAGATCGAATTCGAGACCGCACATAACAGCTACTCATGCGACTGCAAATCCTGCTATGGCAACGGCCAAATTGGCACCCAAATCGGCGGCGATCACGACTGCACCCACTGCCACGGCACCGGTCAGGCCTACCCAAAATACCACAGGGTAGAAATCAACGGCATCAAAATTGCCGCCCATTACCTGGCACTAATCGCTGGAGCACCAGACCTGCAAACAACGGCGTCAGAAGACAAGAAAAAGCTGATTTTCAAAACCGGCGACCAATCTGGAATGATCATGGCTATGAAGCATTAGACCAATGAAGCCACTATTCATCCCACTAAAAACCGAATATTACGAAGCTTTCGAGTCTGGCAGTAAACGAGAGGAACTCCGGGCATACGGCCCGCGATGGAACCACGAAACCTGCAAAGAAGGCCGGGAAGTGATTTTGTCGAAAGGCTACGGCAAACAGAACCGGATGAAGGGAAGAATTTGGAGGTTCAAAAAACAGCATGGGTCGTTATTTGGCTCCACTTATAAAGCGGCGATATTGGCTGTCTACGGAACTTTAGACATTGATATTGCCTGCATCTCTATTACCGATCTAACACCAATTAACCAACAGGCAGGCCCGCAAGGATAACCAAGGTCTGGGAGTAACCCGGACGCCTGCCGCCTAATCAACGGTATAAACCAATGAATTTTGAATATGTCAGACAGCATTACAACGTCCCCGCTGAAATTGGCCGCCGAGTATTGGTCGATGGCCAGCCGGGGATTATTTCCACTGACGAAGGCCACTACCTTGGCGTTAACTTTGACGATGACAAGCCCGGACATATCAGCCGATGCCATCCAACATGGCGCGTCGAATATGCCGAAATGAGCAAGGTCCGGCCCGTAACCAAAAGCCAGCAACGCTATAAACGTTTTTTGGAGCTTGGTGAGTCCTTCGGCTCATTTATCGACTTCTGCCGATGGGACGCCCAGCCAGAGCACCCGTGGAATCACCAACCCACCCAAACACCCAACCAGGAGAACGCCATGTCAGACACATTAACAAATAGGCTCAGAGGGATTTATGAGGTTGGGCCGAATGGCGAATTTGGGAAAAGATCGTTCGCTGATTTTGTGCCAGCAATCAGCCTCGAAGCAGCAAGCAGAATTGAAGAACTTGAGTCTCTTATTACCATCACATCCAAGGTAAATGGCGAAAAAATAAAAGACATAGCAACAGAGTTTTTCCGCCACTGGTACAACTACCCCGGCACCAATACCGATCAAGGTTTTGATAGCTGGTGGGAAATCAACGAAGAGCGATTTGGAGCATAACCATGGCAAGAGGCATCAACAAAGTCATTTTAGTCGGCAACTTGGGCAAAGACCCCGAGATTCGTTACAGCGCATCAGGCGCAGCAATAGCCAACATCACCATCGCCACCAGCGATAGCTGGAAAGACAAGCAGACCGGCGAAAAGCAGGAGCGTACCGAATGGCACCGGGTGGTATTTTTTAACCGCCTAGCCGAAGTGGTCGGCGAATACCTGAAAAAAGGCAGCCAAGTCTATGTTGAAGGACGATTACAGACCCGCAAATGGCAAGATAAAGATGGCCAGGACAAATACACCACCGAGATAGTCGCCAGCGAAATGCAAATGCTAGGCGGTCGTGGTGGGTCAGCAAGCAACGACCAGGGCGGGCACGCCAGCAGCGGGCAACCTGCCCGGTCTCAACGACCTAGCGCGGACCCTGCACCGCCACCCCAGGGCAATAGCGGTGGATTCGATAACTTCGACGACGACATTCCGTTTTAAAAACCATTCAGGAAATCAAAATGAACAACCCTAACAACCCTAACAACCCTAAAACCCCAACAGAACTAGATTTTGAAAAAGACAGAGTTGAACAGCTTCAGCTCCTGCTGGAAGTGATTAAAACCGACATACGGGAGTTGTATGCAATGCGCGGAGAAGACGAATTAACCGCAAAATACTGCAATGCAATACTTGCGTTGAAAGCGTAGATATGACCACCCCAATGGTTAGCAGGCTGATTTGTTTCTTATTTGGGCATCGTAAAGGCCCATGGTTTCGGACGCTATCGAAGGCTTGCTCACAACACCAATGCCACTTCCCCGATGGCGTGCAGTGTTACCGGTGCGATGAGTTGTTGTTTGTTTATGCTGATGACGGTTATACGCCCATTTATCAGCCGAAAGGCACGAAAGCGCCTCAACTACTGCCCGATCTGTCGTGAAACCAAGACAAAACTAACAAGGAAATAATCATGGCCACAAAGCAAAACGAACTACCCGACCCCTGGGTATTCTGGGATACCAAGACAGTAGCAGCCCATTTGACTATCTCAATCAGCAGATTTGAGGGTTATTACGCCGTCTTGCTGGACTTCCCCAAGTGCAGTAGATTGCCTTCTGAGAAGGGTAAAGGTAAGAAAGTATGGAAGGCATGCGAGGTGGTAACCTGGTCGTATAAGAACGTCACAGGAGAGGTGGCTTAGCGTAATTAAAACTGAAAGGTTACGCTAAATTTACGCCAACCCATCAATAAGTAATTGTTTTATATGATCCTGACTGCGCCGACTCTCGGCACCATTCCTCTTTTTACAATCCCCCACTAAATCCCCTCAAACCCTTACTGCAACTGGCTATAACGGGTTTTAACCAAACCAGCAAAAACCCAAAACCCCACTATTACCCCCTATTTATTTACGCCCTATTACGCTAGATTTACGCCACCAATTACGCGCGTAGACGCAGAGGTAGGCAGATGGGAACTTTTCGACGGGTGGGAACCCGTTGGCGGTGCGAAGTAAGGCACGGTAGATTTTATCGTTCCAAAACCGTCAACACCAAAGCTCAGGCTGAGCAATGGGAGCGCGAAACCGAGCTTGAGTATGGGCGCGGGAAAGCAGGCATATTCCCAAACAAAAACCTGAGTGACCTATTAGATAGGTACTCAACTGACATATCAGCCCAAAAGCGCGGATGGAAAAAAGAGCAAATCAGGATAACGCTTCTACAACGTGACCCGATTTCCACCATTCCCCTTGGCGATCTTAGCGCTCCTGATATTGCTGAATGGCGGGATCGACGGTTAAAAACAGTATCGTCGGCGACCGTCAATCGTGACTGGAACCTGATCAACCACGCTATTAATATTGCTATCAACGAATGGCACTGGCTTGAAAAAAACCCAATGAAGTCGGTCAAGCGACCTATCAAGCCACCTCACCGTGACAGACGGGTCAGCGATAAAGAAATCGAACTACTACGTCACTGCTCCGGGTATGACGTTAATCCGGACACCAAAACATCACGTGCCTTTCTGGCATTTCTGTTCGCAATCGAAACGGGGATGAGGCAAGGCGAAGTAGCCGGACTCAGTCGGTCAAGCATCACCGGTCGAGTGGCACACCTGCCAATGACCAAAAACGGGACCAAGCGCGATGTGCCGCTTTCGACCAGGGCATTAGCTTTACTGGAGGACTTGGGCGAAGACCTATTTGATTTGACCGCAGACCAGATCAGCGTGCTATTCAGGAAGTCCAGAGACCGTACCGGAATAAAAAACCTGCACTTCCATGACTCCCGTCACGAAGCCATCACCAGGCTGGCAGATAAGCTCGATGTGCTGGAGCTCGCTCGCATGGTCGGTATTCAAGATTTAAAAATCCTGATGGTTTACTACAACAAAACCGCTGAACAGTTGGCCGATCGACTGGGCTAGCATCCACTAGCTAAAATATCTTTCCCCCAATTCGCAGGTTGTTACGGCTCATCCCACCCGGCGTTACGATCAACCATAATTCCGTCAGCAACATCGCGCTCCATCTGTTCGCCGTGAGCCCTGATGGTTTTAACGCCGTTAAGTAGTGAATGGGCTTGAGTTAAACGGGCTTGCTCTTTGGGGGTTAACGGATCAACTAAACCGGTTTGCGCGTAGAGGTGTGCCACTTGTTTTGCCAATAAAAAATGAGCAGTGACCAGCGCGTTGTGCTGTCGCCAGAGGGGCATTGATTTAATAATCCGCTTGCCGGTCTCGGCTTTGACTTTAATGACTTCTGCGGCTTTAGATAACTGGAGTCGCTTCAATGTAGACCTCCGTTTCTAGGTTAATGGGGGTTTTTAGCTTGATAACGTAGTCGCCCGGATAGTCGACTGAGTATTGAATAGAGCCGCCTGTTACTTCATCGATTTGGCCATCTGGCCAGGTTACGGTGCAGGGGTCTGGTAACCCTGAGATATCACACTCGTCAACAGCATCAGCAATTATTGAGGGCTTGTTTTGGGTGAAAGGGGTTTGAACTTGATCTGCTATTACAGGTGAATCGGAGACATCTATAAATTGGGTGTCGTAATCCCCTTCACCCGCCACAAACGCAAGCCCGTCCAACTCCTCTTCTACAGGCTCCTGCCCGCCGTAGACAGCTTCTATTTCACCTGAGACCTTGTAAGACGTCCATTTATTCACTACCTCTTCCCTACCGTCAACAGAAGATATCGCTCTTTTACCGATACCTGATCGAAACCAGAGGTGCCCTGTATCTCAATCGTATAGGTCCACGTCCCTGTAGATGCGTTATTAGGAATCATTAGAAAGGCTTTTACAGTTCCTGATCTTGTGTATATGACAGAACCGTTTCGCTTAACCCGTATATTAAAGTCATCACCAGAATTGCTGTCGGTGTCTAGCGCTTCTATATAACAGTCAAAAAAAACGTTAACAACGGACGTTGATAGACCATTGGTTATTGTTACCGCCTTTGAGGCAACTTGATAATAAGCCGATGAGGACCATAGCAAGGTATTAATCGCAGAATACGAAACACTGAGAACTACACTTTGCCCACCCAATTGCAGAGTACCTACTGCGGCCGTTTCTATTGCGGCTGTTTTTATTGCAGCAGTTCCTATCTGAGCTGACCCTATAGCCGCAGCCCCTATATAGGTTGAAATGTTCGCTGCAATGATTTGACTGAGAGTCGCAAAAGCCCCTTGATTTACTACTGATAAAGCCGTATTAGAAGCCGTATTATCAGCATCTGTTGGAGGCTTGGTGCCGGTGACTGCTGTGTAAGCCACATCGTCTGCAGTGGCTAAAGCGCCTTGCCCAACAATAGACTTGGCGTCAATAAGACTGTCAGCTATATCCTTTGTGAAAACGTAACCAGTTAAATCAGGTTCTATTGTTATACCCCAACCTGTGGCCCAGTATTCGCTAAGTAAATTGCCAAAGCCAGCTTGGAAGTTTGTCACACTTATTTTTGGGTACGACCACGAGTCGGTGGTATCCCCAATTACCACCACACAATTGGTTCCATTGTGACCAAAACGAACCCGGTTGTTATAGCTGGAATTTCCAATGAGATTTGCAGATGTATTTACCCAATTTTCGCCCGTATAGTTATATCCCCCTACCTGAAGTTTAAAACTCGCCCCATCAGTGTATAGGTAGGCATTTATATCCATAGTTAACATGGTAGCAGTCCAACTATTGGGCAACTCTATGACTATCGCACCGACAATGGAACCCGTACCAGAATAGACTGCGCCGCCCGGATTTTGAATTCGGGTTACCCCGCCTTCAGTTGTCGCGTTAGCTACCCGGCTATCCAGAATAACTTCTTCGTTGTAGATTGCAGCCGGAGCCATTAAAGAAACTAAGCTAGGCTCTGAACCATCTATCTGGTCCATTCTCGGTTTAGCGAACCGCGCTATTGTTCCAGCTATGGCAGAATAAAACAGGTAAACACGGTGCGTTTGATGCGTAGCGGTAGGCGAGGACTTAAAATCCGTCCCTGCTACAACCTGCAAACCCGTGTCAGGGTCATAAACTCCCGAAACACCTGAAGGAGTGGTCCCAACAAACCCCGAACCATGAACTATTCCCACTACTAGATACCATTTATCGGTTTGAGGTAAATCTCCCGACCAGAAATAAGGATTAGTGTTTGCTACACCGTCTAGGTTTAACGTGTTTCCTGCCCCGAGCGAGCACCCTAAATAAACCGTTCCATCGGTGCTGGTTTGCATCATCCAAACCAAATTTCTATAGGTTTTAGTGTGATCAAACCCCTCTTCAGGGTGAACATTGTTATTCCAACCACCATCCGCGCCACCACCACCATCAGCTGTGGCCACCCAAACCGGCTCACTAAGTCCGTTGGGTCCCGGGTAAATCTCAACATTACTCTCTGAATCCAAACCGTTTAAGGTGAAGTTGCCTTGATTTCCTGATGCGCCTATAACCCATTCGTTAACATCAAGCAGGTTGCCAAACATTCGGGATTGGTTCGGTAGGCCCGTGATGTTCGAATAGGCCAGCCCGCCGTTATAGGTGCCACCAGAAGAAAAAACCACACCACCTGACGGGTCGCGAATCTCTAGCCCTTTGGCGATCAGGTTGCCGGCGTCGTCTATAAATAGCTTTGCGTTAGCCTCGGTTTTATTGCCAACGCCGTACCAAAACGGGAGAGTCGATCCGGCCTGGATTTCGAACCTGACGCCCGATGTGGGGTCTTGAAAGGCGAAGGTTTGCGTGGTTTTGTCGTAGTAGGCTTCGCCGTTGGCGGCGCTTTTCGCTCCGTTGCCCAGCCATAACGGATAATTGCCAGCCGAATCAAGCTCTACTCTGGCCCCGGTGCCGGTGGTTGTTTTGAACAGCCCGGCAGTAATGGTGCCCAGGTTGGCGGTGATGGCTGATAGCTGGGTGACTAACATCTTTGCGGCGGTGACTATGTTGGCGCCAAGGTGGGGGGTCTGTATGGCGTCGTCGCTGATCTGGGTCGATAAGATTTTGCTAGTGGTAGCGGTTACCTGAGTGGCTAGATTAACTTCATCGGTTCCCCAGGCATCGACGGCAGCAACGGTAAACCACCACTGTTCGCCTATTGGCGTTTTGTGCGCGAAGGTTAACGATGTAACGTTGCCATCGATTAGAGGCTGACCGCCACCCGGAGATTCAACGTTACTGCCATAAACTCGACAGGCGACGTTATCCGGCTCAGTAACCGCGTTCCAGGTCAAAATAACTTGATCGACGACGCCGGTAGCTGTAATCCCTGTAACAGCAACGCTTTGTTCGTTTTTTACCCGGAGGATCGCTGCAGCTACGCTTGAAACGCCGTTCGCATTGACCGCTGTCACTTGGACATCAAATTCACGACCTATTCCATGCAAAACCGCCTGTGCATGCGAATAGGAAAAACTGTTACTGGTCACTATTTCTTCATGCCGAACGCTAGAACCCAGGTCGACCACCTCAACTAACCAAGCCACGGCGTTGACGTGTGTGTCCCAGTTAACCAGCACCTGAATGCCGGTAAAAGCGCTGGTCAATGACAGACCGGTAGGCGTGGGCGGAACTGCGTAATTGGCGCCAACGTCAACTTGAATTTGAAACCAGAGGCCAATTTCGTCGTTTTGCGGCGCTATGCGGATGTCCACCACACCAAAAAACACTGAAATAATCGCGCTGTTGCTTAGGACTGTCGCTGCACGGGTCCAGCTATCACCAGCGTCATAGCTAACATCGATCAGATAACGTTGCGCGTCATGCGCTGGCGACCATGAAAGCTGCAGATCTGGATTGGCTAGAGTGCCCCCCTGGATGGCTACCAAGTTCGATATTTTAAACTGATCCACCGGTGTAGGAACTTCAGGATCTGGCGTGGGAATGGTGCCGGCATCGATTAGCGCGTCATAACTGTGAACAATTGGGTCATCAATCACGCAACCAACAGTGGTTTCATATTCACCGCGGGCTTGTACTTTCTCGACCAGCATCTGCCGAGGCATGCTGACGGAACTGGAAAAGGCGAAGAAGGTCCGGGTTTTTGCCTCCCCGGTGTAAATCGTCGGCAATGTGCCTGCGGCAATGACCTCGTTATCAAAGGCACCAGCAGTCACAACGAAGGCGCTCGACAGCTGACCGGTATCGTCCCGAAAATAGAGGTGATGATCACCAACACCATCAAATTCCACCGGTTCAGAAAGCGTCAAAGTATTGCCATTAACGTCCAAGACCTCACCACCGGTGCCCCAGCGCGGCAAATCATGCACCACCATGATCGGCGTCAGGTAATCCAGAACGCGTCCGTCTAGCTCTGTCCTGAACGTTCCGTGCAGGTTTCTGAACTCCTGCTTTGCAGCCATGAACATGGCTTCTCGATGAGCCTGAATTCGGCTGGTGACGAACGGCCACTTGATTTTTTTCGGACTATCCCCAGGGCTACCGGGTACCGCGGCTAGAATGGTTTCTTTCTGCCAGGTTACCGGGTCGGTATATTCGATTTCGACCGAATCATCGGCGAACTCGTCAGAGGTCTGGTAGGTGATCTGCATTGAATCAACAACTGTGTTCCGGCCGTTGAAAAGATAGCTTGCGCCACTGTTAATGCCGTCCCGTAAAATTGTGAAGGTTTCAGCGTACTGGTAAGGGTAAGCCCGGCCGACCAGGCATATTTGCAACAACCGCGACCATAGCGTTCCTTTTCGGTCGAACTGACCATCGAAATAATCACCGCGAGCTTCCCAGCTATCAGCAACTGTTTTGATCTCTACCAGGTCTAAGTTGGCGTCTGCATATCCACCGCCGTATTCAGCCTTTATTGCATCGCAGTAGGCCCAAGCAGGGTTTCTGGTGGCGGTGATAGCATCCCAACTTGACCCGTTCCAAATCGGCAGTTTGCGTGTGGCCACCAGGTTAAATTTTCGGTCATTCTGGCTGGATATTTGATCAGTCGCCTTAACCTTCACCGCCCACGTTGAGTGAGAATAGGTGTTGCTTGATTCTAGGTATGCTTTAAGCCCCGTCCAGTGGACTTCATCACGATAACGGTGGTTGTCTACAAAGTTGGTTAATCGCCGCCCCTGGATCTCAACACGCCCAGAGGGAACGCTAACAACGCCCTTTATGGTGCGCCGAATGGCATCCACGGTGGCGCTGGTGTAGCTGGGGCTAGCAAATGGCGTCCATAGCCCAACAGGGGCACCGAGGCCATCAATTTCGCGGTACTGAAACTCAAGATTAACTGTCAGAGAAGATAGCCCGCCTTCGTCATTAGCGCGGTGAAGGCCTTGCGGAAACACAATATCAATCGCGATTTCTTCAGCGATAGTTGACGGCTCATTGGCGACGAAAGGACCGACCCAATCACCGCTGTCATTGGGCGCTTTTAACTCAGAATCGGTCACATCTGGGCTGACATTAACCGTGTCCCTGAACAAGCTAACTTTCTGGCCAGGGCTGTAAAAGGCGTAACTTACATCACTAAAATTGCTAATCAGCGTGTCGCCAATTTTTAGGTCTGCGTAGTCGTAATCACCGTGACCAATCGCGAACAACTGATAAAGGTACTGATCGTCGTTTTCAAATTCACGGTAAGGCGTAGAGGCATAATCCGGGTAGATTCTGAACCGACCGTAACGGGTCGGAATTGGATCCCCTAATTTGGCCCGGTTGCCCTGTGCGTTGACGTCGTAGCTATCGCTGGGCTTAGCTATTTCACCAGGCTGATCAATCGCAGGGACAGACATCATTGAAATCGCTGCAATGGCAACTATCGCAACTATTATATAAACAACAATTTCCGCCTGAACCAGCGGGCACACAACAACGCTATCCCCTCCCTTGATAATGGTCGTTTTCCAATCGTCCGCTGGCACTAACTCAGTGCCTATAAAACACAAAACGTGATCGGCTGGCCCTGAGTATTCCGCTGACTGAGACAAAAAAAGGTCGTGAATGCTGACACCAGATTTAACAACCTGAGGCGTTGCGTTGATGAGATTAAGAGGGGTATCAGATACTCTAAGCGTGGCATTCATGCACGAAATACTCTATTCGTTTAAAACCCAAACCCTGAAGGGTTTTCTCACTTTCAAGACAAACATCCGCACCCTCGCGGGTATGGAGTATCTGCCTCCGAATTGATATGCCTATATGGTGAATTACTGAACTCCTTGAAAGCAGCACTACAGCTCCATCAACAGGCACCTGACAACGCGTCCAATGACCAGTCCTTAGCTCTGCTTTAACAGCCTTATCAATGCCAGATTTATCATCTGTAACAACCCCTGAGAACCGATCAAGCTCTATGCCGTAATGAGTCCGCAGGCAGTGATAGACCAACCCCCAACAATCGAATTTATCTGGACCGGTGGTGTACGCCACCCATGGAATACCGAGGTAACCCAGGTACCAATCTGTCGATTCGCTCATATCAGCCCGGGGTGCGTTTTCACCGTGTAATTGATCGATGGGAATGATTTATTGATGACATCTGCAAAGCTAGCACCGAAACTGACCACCCCTTTATTTACTCTAGGAGCCAACACAGTCATTTCAATCGCCTTCGAAGCCGGGGCGGTTAAGTCTCCCGATTGAAACTCACGGAACCTGAGTTTCACCGGCTCTCGGTTGGCGACGCGCTGCCGTTCAAGCTGCTCCACCACCTCCAGGGCAGCACCATAGAGCGTGACCGACATGTCTTGGCGGCCTTTCGTGTTCTTTTCTGGCAGTTTTAATTTGAACGCAGATTTCGCAAACGTGACTTGTTGTCCAGCATCAATTGGAGCCCCTGCCTCCAGTGTTGCGACCAGGTCGGAATAGCCCTGAACCAATCGATGAGCAACCGGACTGAATGCGCTGTGACTTAACTCCAGGGTTAAGTAATAGATTTTGTCGGCAGGGTTAGAAGCGAATAATTCATCAAGCGCTGTGGTCATGCTGTTTCAACCACTAACTGAACGTTGAAATTGGTGTGACCAGCTGAGGAATAACTTCTCGATAGGATATTGACGGTCTTATTGGCTATCACGCTACCGTTCAGAATAGGCATATCCACACTATTCATGCCCTGGTCAAGCGTGACTTCCCAGAAGTTATCCCAAATGTCTTTTTCGTCCCCGGTGAGCTCAAGGGTCAACTTAATCTCATCGGGCACATTCACGAACCGCTTACGGATTCGCCTGGGGCCCTGAGTCATCCTGGTTATCTGACGCCCATCGCCAGGAGAAATGGTATAGCCAGACGAAGACGGGGCTGGCAGGCCCGCTGGCCATGCTTCAGCCATTAGCGTCTGCTCCCTGCAGACCTATCGAGGCTAAAGGTAGATTCAAGTGCCGCCGATGTATTGGAGTCACCACGAACAATTCCCGAGGCGATTCGATCTTCCGCCGCCTCTGCGGCATCAGCAATAATTATTTGCCGCTCATCGTCGCTTATTCGGGTATCGGAAATAACCCTGACCGGCTGGCCTTGGTTAATGATGGTGATTTTCTGATCACCACCAGATCGAACCATATCCATGGTGTCTTTACGGCTTGTCACATTGGCCGGCCCGCGAACAAATTCGGGGCCAAATTCACCGACAATGCCAAAGCTACCGCTTGGTATCTTTCCCCCTTCATCGAACGCGCCGGCGAACGATAACGACGCAACCGAAGCCGCCATCGGCTGCGTTACCGCCAAGGCTGCTGCCATGGCAGCAGGGGCCAAAGCCGGGCCGACAATAGGGATCGCAGCGGTTGAAGAGAACGCATTAATTCCAGACTGTATCGACGCAGCTTGAGCATTAGCAATAATGCCAGCGGCTGCCGTGGCCTGCGTTGTTTTGCCGACAACCATTTGAACGGCTTGGTAGGCCAGCCATTCAGCCCCCATCTTGCCCAAAGCACTAACCACTGATCGAGCCATGCCCTCGGCCATTCCTGCCGCTGCATCACCCAGAGATTCAGAATCGAATATCATTTTTTCGAACGCGTTCCCGAACCCCGTTGAAAAGTTCTCAATGGTGGTGGCGGCTAGTTCGTCAAAGTCTGTCAGCGCATCCGATGCAGAGTTAAGGTAGTTGGTCCAGAAATCCTCACTCTCTAAATCATCAATCTGAGCCCTGAGCCGTTCATTAAGCCGGTCAATCAGGTCAATCTGGCGATCTGCCCCCTCTTCAGTGTTTTGAAGAATGATTGCTAGGCGGCGCTCATAGCTTTCAGTAATGGCTTCTTCTTCAGTGCGGAGGGATTCTTGGAGCGACTGAAATGCGTGCCGCTGTTCTTCTTCAAGGTCGAGCGCGCTTTGAAGTTCCTCGTTTCGGCGCTCGAACGCCTCAATCCCGGTAAGGGCCGCATCGGCTAGCGCTAACTCTTCCACTGTCGCGCCCTGGTTCTCCAGCTTTAGCAGTTCTGATTGGCGTCGTGTTTTGCCAAGCTGTTTTTCTTCCATTTCCAGTGCTTGAATTCGCCGCTCGATGGCAGCAGAGGCCGTACTGCCCCGATCATCTACACCGCCCGCCTCACCGGGCTTGTTTAGCGCTTCAATCCTGTCTTGCAGCGCCTCACGCCTAGCGATAGCAGCTTCCAGGCCTGTGGTTGCCTCCTGAAACTCTTTGGCTTCAGGATTAACCCTAGACCCGCCGCGCTGCCTACCCGAGCGCTTTACTGTTGCCCGTGGCGCTGCCCCGTCAAACTTGTCGAGCGTTGCCTGGAATCCGACGATCTCCGCGTCTAGCTGTGAAATGACCTTTTCAATATCATTTGCATCAGCTGATATTTCTCTGGCAGACCTTAGTTCCTCGCGTAACTCTTTGACACGGATAGCAACGCCGTTGCCCTTGTTTCGGCCCCTGCCCACCACGTCCATCGTTTCCGTTAGGCGCGCTATCTCCGACTCAAGGAATGCGACAGAACGAGGCACACCCACAATGCTGTTAAATAGATCCTGTCTCTTATACACATCTGAGGCTGCCGACG
>JAHRWG010000116.1 GCA_019090295.1 Cycloclasticus sp.
CACTTCTCGCTTCGTCGGCAGCGTCAGATGTGTATAAGAGACAGTTTGGGGGTTATTCCAGGAGCAGGTGGTACACAACTGATCACACGGTTAGTTGGTAAACCCATTGCCATGGAAATGGTTATGAATGCTCGCCCTTTATTGGCTGACGAAGCCTTGCAACGAGGCGTGGTTAGCCGTGTCGTTGCTATAGACCAAATTGAAGAAGAGGCGTTAACCCTAGCCAAAGAAATTGCAGCAAGGCCAGCATTAGCCACTCAAGCTGGGAAAAACTGTGTCAATAAAGCGGTCATGGGTACTTTAGAAGAGGGCTTAATGGTTGAAAAAGAAGCATTTTCACCCTTGTTTGATAGTAGCGATGCTCAGCGATTAATGTCGGCCTTTATTCATAAATCAAAATAACTTAATCAGCACGAGTATTGTCTATGAGCTATCAATCTGTTTTTCATAAAGACCTCTTCAAACATTCAAATATTATTGTGACAGGTGCAGGCAGTGGCATTGGCCGTTGTACAGCGCATGAGTTGGCTTCTTTAGGTGCTCGTATTTTATTAGTAGGGCGAAGTGAAGAAAAATTACTGAGCGTACGGCAAGAAATTCAGCAAGACGGTGGACATGCCGATTATGCATGTTGTGACATTAGGGATGAAGAAGCTGTTAAAGAACTGGTTGCTCATCACGTAAGCCAACGTGGCCCTATCCATGGTTTAGTAAACAATGCAGGCGGGCAATTTCCTGCACCCTTGGCCAACATCAGTAAAAATGGCTGGAATGCAGTGGTTAATACTAATTTAACCGGTGGTTTTTTAATGGCAAGAGAAGTCTTTAATCAATCTATGGAGCAGCATGGCGGATCGATTGTTAATATTGTGGCTGATATGTGGGCAGGGATGCCAGGAATGGGTCACTCGGGTGCGGCAAGGGCAGGCATGGCAAATTTCACTCAAACAGCGGCCTATGAATGGGGGTTTGCAGGTGTTCGTGTTAATGCTGTAGCGCCGGGGTGGATTGCATCAAGTGGTATGGATACCTACCCAGATGAGTTTAAAGAAGTGCTTAAATCGTTGCCAGCAGCCGTGCCATTAAGCCGTTTAGGTAATGAATCAGAAGTGAGCTCGGCGATTTGTTATTTATTAAGTGCTGCAGCAAGCTTTATCAGTGGAACTGTTGTTAGAATTGATGGGGCCGCATCACAAGGTAATACCGCTATGTACCCACTAAAAAAAGGCAATGCATCTGAGCCATATCATGGTTTTCATCGAGAAGTAGAACCAGAACTGTTTAAACAAGGGAGCTTAAAAAGCGACTGAATACATGGTGCTTGCAAACAACCCGTTAGGCAGGCCTTACTTTTTGTTCTTTTTCCAACGCTTCTTTCGCGCTGTTTTTAGAGCGGCCTTGTCGGCTTTTTTTTCGTCTGTTTTTGCAATCTCTAATTCAATCATTGCAGGTGTTTCTAGGGTGGTTGCCCCAAGAACACCACTACGGAAATCATGAATAAAAATAGCGGATGTTTTATTTAAATCAATACGACCACCACTCACCAGTGCGCCGCGTTTTCGACCAACAGCCTCTAATAAAGCGGTGGCATCCCGAGGTTTTTCTTCAAGTGAGTAACGTTGGATAAGCACATCAGGATGATACTTTAAGAAGTAATCTGCACAATAATAAGCAATGTCATCATATTCAATCGCTGTATCTTTAATGGCGCCAGTAATAGCTAACCGGTAGCCACTGTCTTGGTTTTCAACTTTTGGCCAAAGTAGCCCAGGGGTATCAAACAATATAATATTATTGCCTAAGTCTATCCGCTGTTGAGTTTGTGTTACCGCTGGTTCATTGCCTGTTTTAGCAATAGTACGGCCGGCCAACGTGTTAATAAGGGTCGATTTCCCTACATTAGGAATGCCCGTTATTAAGCATGTAATAGGACTTATTATGGATCCCTTAGTTGGCACTAACTTGCGACACAAGGAAAAAATTTGTTCACTTTTATTAGGCTGTTGTAAGTTCAAAGCCAGTGTCTTAGTGTTTTTATGTTCTTCTAAATAGGCTTGCCATACCTTAGTGTCTGCCTCATCGGCTAAATCAGTTTTGTTCAGAATTTTTAAGCAGGGAGTGTTACCACGAATCTCTGCTAACATTGGATTTTCACTGCTATAAGGGATTCTGGCATCCAAAATCTCTATAAACATATCCACCTGAGGTAGCCGTTTTTTGATTTCCTTCTGGGCTTTGTGCATGTGCCCGGGGTACCAATTTATACTCATAATAGACGGTGCCTTACTGACTTAAAAAAACGTGATATTAATAATGGGGCGGCAGCTCATCAAATAATGATGGCTTCGCTGATGTTCCATCCGCGGAGGTATCCATAGAGCCCATTAATTGGTTTAGCTGCTTTTGAAGAGCATCAATTTGTTTTTGCTGTTGGCAAATGACACCATCCAATTGTTGGATAGTGTCATCTTGATAAGCCAGCTTTATTTCAAGCTCTGTTATGCGTTTCTCCACCGTTTATGATGCTGGGCGAGATTTCTTTTTTTTCGGTTTCTTCGAATACGTTTTCTTCTTTTTTGAAGGGTCCGAAGATGGTAATTTGGGTTTTGCTACATGATCAGTCCGTTCAATATTTAACGGTTGATTACGCACCCTAATTTTTTTAAGGCTATCAAAAACAATATTTGGCATTCCAACAGGCAACTCGATATAACTATGGTCATCTTTAAGTTCAATATGTCCAATATGCCTAGGCTCTACATCTGCTTCATTAGCAATAGCACCAACAATGTCGCCTGGCATTGCATTATGATTTTTGCCAACGTCAATTCGATAATTATCCATAGGCACTTTTACGTGCTTGCGTTTATCTTTAGCTGAATCGTCTTTACTTGGCCTGAAAGACTTATCGGCAGAGCTTTTAAAGCTTCGTTCTCCACGAGCTGGACGATCATCACGTCTAGCGCGACCCTCTTTAGCATTGCCTTTTTTAGACTCAGTAAGGATAAGCGGTTTATCTTTTTGTGCTAAATAAGCTAACGCAGCTGCCAATTGTAGAGGATCAGTATCATTTTCTTCTATATAAGACTGAACCAATTGGTTAAAAAAGTCTAAATCAGTTTTGCTTAAAGCATCACTGATGGTTTCTTTGAATAAACTTGAGCGGCGCTCATTTACCTGCTGTCGAGTAGGTAATTCCATGGCCTTAATTGGCTGACGGGTTGTTCGCTCAATTTCACGCAATAAACGACGTTCACGTGGTGCAATAAATAGAATCGCTTTACCCGATCTACCGGCTCGGCCAGTACGACCAATTCGGTGAACATATGCTTCAGGGTCATAAGGAATATCGTAATTAATAACGTGACTGACTCGGGCAACATCAATACCACGTGCAGCGACATCTGTTGCCACTAAAATATCAATTTTACCGCTTTTTAATTGGCCAATTGTGCGCTCACGTAAGGCTTGTGTCATATCACCATTAATGGCAGAGGCTGAGTAGCCGCGTGCTTCAAGCTTCTCGGCAACCTCTACGGTTAGGACTTTAGTCCGTACAAACATAATAATGCCGTCGAAGTCTTCTACTTCTAATATACGGGTTAAAGCATCTAGTTTATGTAGGCCACTGACCATCCAAAAGCGTTGTTCAATCCGTTCAACCGTAGCGGTTTTAGACTCAATCTTAACTACTTTTGGTTTGCTTAAGTATTTCTCAGCAACTCTGCGAATAGGAGCCGGCATGGTGGCAGAAAATAAAGCCACTTGGCGTTCATCAGGGGCCTTGTCTAAAATCCACTCAACATCATCTATAAAGCCCATACGCAACATTTCATCGGCTTCATCAAGCACGATCGTTTTTAAACTGCTTAGCTTAAGTGTTTTACGACGGAGGTGATCCATCACTCGGCCAGGGGTACCAACAATGACATGGGCACCGCGTTTTAACTGACGTAATTGGGTGTCCATGCTTTGGCCACCATAAATAGGTAGTACGTTGAAGCCTTTAATTTCGCAGGCGTAACTTTTAAAAGCTTCTGCTACTTGAATGGCCAGTTCACGTGTTGGTGCAAGAACCAATACTTGCGGGTGCTGTTGCTTTACATCAATTTTAGACAATAAAGGTAAAGCGAAGGCGGCTGTTTTACCAGTACCTGTTTGAGCAGTACCAACAATATCGTGGCCTTCAAGCAAGTGTGGAATGGCTTCTGCCTGAATAGGAGAGGGTTGTTCGTAACCGATTTTTTTGAGTGCATCTTGAACGGGTGCAGACAGAGGTAAATCAGCGAAACTAATTGTTACTTGGGATGTCATTTATGAACCTTAACTTAGGGATAGTATTTACCTAGACCTAGGTGAACTATCGAGAGGGAATTTCCCATTATACGTGTTTTAATGCTTAAAGTCTTGATTTATGAAGAATTATTAACGACCTATTAAGCTGAATTAACTGACGATTGTTAGAAAGTGGTGCTTATTTTGACGTGTTCTTTCGTCTAATTTATCAAATGCTTGTTAGTTTTATATTATAGTAAGCTGATACTTATAAAAATACGAATTTATCAGAGAGGTTAAAATGGACTTAGGGATTTCAGGCAAAACAGCCGTTATTGGTGGTAGTAGCCAGGGGATGGGGTTAGCCATTGCAGAAGGGCTTGCTAAGGAGGGTTGCAATGTATTGCTTTGCGCTCGCAATAAACAATCTTTAGCGGCTGCAAAGCAAAAAATATTAACATTAACCGATGAGCATAAAGTTGCCACGCTAAGTGTAGATCTAAGCCTACCTAATAGTGCTAAAGATATTGTACAAGCGGCCTCTAGCCGTTGGGGAAGCGTTGATATTTTGGTGACTAATACGGGCGGACCAACTCCTGGGCAGCCCAGTACATTTAGTGATGAAGACTGGGACGCAGCTTACCAAAAGGTTTTTTATAACGTGATAAGGCTTTGTCGAGAAGTACTACCTCAAATGCGTAATCATGGATGGGGGCGAATCATTAATTTGTTGGCCTTATCTGCACGCCAAATAGAAGATAACTTATCACTTTCATCGACCACTCGTGCTGCTGTCGTGGCTTTTTCAAAAAACTTATCCGAAGAAGTTGCCGCAGAGGGAATTACGGTTAACAACGTATTACCTGGATCAATTATGACGGACCGTTTGGTTGAAATAACACACATGCAAGCGCAGCATCATGGCCATTCGCAAGAGAGTGCTATGGCCAGTAGAGTGGGTAATATTCCAACTGGGCGC
>JAHRWG010000117.1 GCA_019090295.1 Cycloclasticus sp.
CCTAGAGTTCGTCGGCAGCGTCAGATGTGTATAAGAGACAGTCGCTTTGTTGTATAAGAATGTTTCTCCACTTTAAGTCTAAATGGAAAACGCCTGCATCATGAGCTCTTTTTAGTTGACTGAAAAGTTGCTTTTTGATGCTTTTGAGCGCTTCTTGGCGCGCCTTTTTTGGCATTTTCATCAGTACATCGGTATAAAAATCATCTAACTGCATCGTGTTTGGAAGTTCTTGGCTAACAATGCAGGCAGTGTTTAGTCGCCCCATTACACGCTGCTCGTACAACGCGATGACATCTAAGGTAGGAATCTGGAGTTTTTTAAATCGTTGGTAATTAATGAGCTCATTGGCTGCCTTACTACGACGTAAGAAAAACTCCCAGATGTTTTTGGTATACCGGTAGCGTTTGAAATAGATAGCGTTCTGTTCAGACGCTTGAGATACCTTGAGGCAGGTTGTGGTTCCAGAGGATAAAACAACGCCATCGTTAAAAACCGGCCAAATTAAAGGGTTATTAAGCCCAAGTTTTGACAGTGATTGAAAATACTTAGGGTCAATATTTAGTCGGGTGCCATGAAAGGTATAGCGATATAATGAGATATTAGAAGACATTCAATATGTAGGTTAGGGACTTAGTGGAACATTATATAGCTGAAAAATGGCAAGATATACTCGTTTTTAATAACCTAGATACCCGTGATAAGGTTTGGGCGTTAGAAACAGAATGGTTTGAAAAGCCCAACTATTGCCGTGGTGGTTGGAGCGGTGTCGCGAGGCTTGAACTAACACTGCCGTTAGGTGGTAAAGTGGGTGTGTTTTTGAAGCGCCAGGAAAACCATATGACACGCTCTTTAGCGCACCCTTTTACTGGAATACCGACCTTTGCCAAAGAATTTAATTTAATCACTAAATTTGCTGAAAAAAAGATCCCGTCTCTCGATGTGGTTTACTTTGAGCAATGGAGGGAAGAAGGACACCAGCGAGCTTTTATTATGACAGAGGAATTGGGCGGCTACCTTCCATTATCATCAGATGCTTATAAAATGGGCGGAAAGACCCTTCATAGCCAGCCTCTGAAAAACGCATTTTTTCAATCGCTAGCCAATTTAATGCGGCGAATGCACGATAACCATTTCAAACATAATTGTTTTTACCCAAACCATGTCTTTGCTAAACCATCGGGTCAAGGGCAATTTGACTTGAAAGTGATTGACCTAGAAAAAGTAAAAAGGGTGTGGTTTAAAAAATCTGCATCCATACGGGATTTATCTAGTTTTTTACGGCATGCAACTAGTTGGTCTAAGGAAGATAAGCAGGCATTTATAGCCGTTTACTTACAAGAAAAGCCGGGCCGCCGAACAGACAGGTTGTGGCAGAAGATTAATGCGCGCATTAAGAAGAAACTAGGTTAATAGGTTTACAGTAAAATAATTAACCAGCTCGAGCCAACCAGCACCATGCCTAAGAAAACAGCGGCAGAGCCAATATCCTTAGCTCGGCCAGATAGTTCATGATGTTCAAGCCCGATTCGGTCAACAGTAGCTTCAATCGCTGAGTTTAGTAACTCTATAACTAAAAGCAGTAATAAGCTGCCAATAAGAATAGAGCGTTCGACAGCTGATTCACCTATGTAAAGAGCAAGAGGAATTGCTATTAAACTAATGATAACCTCTTGCCTAAAGGCTTCTTCATGCTGCCAGCAAGCCTTTAAACCTGCTCTAGAGTTTGACCAAGCAGCTACTAGGCGCTGAAGACCACGTAAGTTTTGCCCAGCCATTTTTATTGTCCAGCCAATGTATTTTGTACAACAGTGATGCCGGGAGGTTTTTTTGATGTCAGTAAGTCGTTAAAATCAATCATTTTTTTAGGTGAATAAGGTGAACCAATTAAACGAGGCCGTTCGATAAACTCAGGGCTAAATATGCTTTTTGTAGGGTCGTAGGCCGCAAAGCTGATACCCGCTAAATCAGCCCAACTATAAATAAAATCTGAATTTAAATAGGGTCGCTTTGTATATTCCACAAGCTGCTTACGTTTGCTTTCTGGCATCCAATCGGGTGATAACCAAGTTAAAAAGGGGACAGTGTACATAGGGAGAGTTGGTCGCCCTTCATTTCTACCGGTAAATAGATGCTCTTCAGTATCGAATACATCCTCACCATGATCGGCAAAGTAAACTAATGAGCTCGTAATATTTTTGTCTTTAAGTGTTTTTATTAGCTGACTAACGACGTAATCATTATACAAAACGGCATTATCATAGGCATTGTATTCTTCTATGTCTTTGTCAGGAACCCAACTAGGAATGCCTTGGCGGCCTTTGAATTGATTGAATTTTTCGGGGTAGCGATAATGGTACGTTCGATGAGTGCCCAGTAAATGGACGATAATGAGTTTACGTTCAGCGGTATCTTCAAGTGCCTCACTAAAAGGCTGGAGGACCACCTCATCATATTGTTTAGCGTTTTGGGCTCGATTGTTATTTAGATAAACCGGTTGATTCGTTTGCTGTGAAAAAGTTAACAGCATGGTATTACGAGTTGTTTGAGTCTGTTGGTTGGTAATCCAAAAGGACTTATAACCACCTTGGTGCATCATATTCATCAGGGTCGGCGTTGTCAGGTAATCGTCTGGGCGCTGTTGGTCTGCAAAGGTTAATATTTGTTGTAAGGCTTCAATCGTATAGGGTCTTGGACTGATGACATTATCAAAGGTGATCAGTTCATCACTCATTTTGTCTAACATAGGTGTGGTTTTACGAGGGTAGCCATATAAGCTCATTCGATAGGCATTAGTTGACTCACCAAGAACAAGCACCATGGTGTTTTTCGGGTGTTGATCTGACAGGTTAAAGCCTTTAAGAGGAGGTATTTGGCTGTTTTTTGCCAACTGTATTTGCATCGTGTCACGTACTTTTTGATATTTAAAGTAGCCAGCAATAATGTTCCACGGCGATGCCGGTTCAATACGGTCTTGTAGCTTTTTGATTGACCGGTCCCAGTTGGCGCCCTGTACAGCAAGAGGCTTGATGAGTGGCCAACTAAAAATAAATGCAAAAAGGCTGATGCTGATCGCTTTACTTAGACGATGTGGTAAATAAACGGGTTCTAGTCTTCGCCAAAGGAAATACGCTGCAAGCGCATAAATGAATAACCATGCGAAAATAGCTGGGGAAGCATAGGACTCTAAAAACTCTTGGCTTTCTGCAGGGTTTGATTCAAAGATAATAAATAAAACACTTTGTGAAAAATCTTGGCCAAACACATAAAAGTAACTCCAGCTAACAATTGAGCACGACCATAATAAAATGCCAACACCAGCACCGATAAGCCGTGTTCTTTTAGGCCAAATCAAACAGGGGATAAGCCATAAGGTAGACATTAAAATAGCATCTCTAACGCCAACACTACCAGACATACCGGTTGTATAAATTGCTATTTGGTAGGGGGCTGAAAAGAAAAAGAAGTAAAGATAAAGTTTACCAAGTGTTCGCCAAGGGTTTTTCTGTGTCATATAAAGATAGAAAGCTAAAGTTAGTTAGTTTAATTTCTAAAGCTTAAATCTACCTTAATAAAAACCTATTTGTTAGTTTTAACGTGATTTAATTTTTATTTGAATAAAAAAGTAAGATTACTTTTTATGAATGGGGTTTAATTTACCAGCGAAGAAAGCGGAAATTCAGTAAAATGACGGTATTAAGACTCTTACGTCAGATGGAATAACAGGTTAAATATGAACGTTTTAGGTTTGTCAGGTGCGGTTAGTCACGATGCTTCCGCTGCATTATATGTTAATGGGGAGTTGGTAGCGGCGGCTGAGGAAGAGCGTTTTCTTCGAGATAAGCATGCAAAAGGTAAATTTCCTTACGAGTCAACAAAGTTCTGTTTGGCGCAGGCGGGACTCAAGCCTAGCGATATTGATGTAGTGGCTTTTCCATATGCCAAAATTGGCCTATCCAGCCCTGCACGATGGCATTACGCCAAGCGACATTGGTATGCACCTGACCGCGCATTAATGGCGCTGTTTAACGGCAACCGTCGGTATGAACGTAACTTTAAAAACGTCATGAAAATGCTCGATGATTTGGGGATTGACTCAAAGCGGGTTAAATTCGTTCCTGTCGAGCACCATTTGGCGCATGCAAGTAGCGCTTACCACTTAAGTGGCTTTAAAGAAAAAACAGCTATTTTGGGCATTGATGGGAAAGGTGAGTATGCCACGACCTTTTTTGGATATGGTGAAAATGGCAAAATCCACAAAATCAAAGAATTCTATGACCCCGATTCATTGGGTGGTGTTTATGGCGCTATTACTGAATTTCTTGGTTTTGAGATGCTTGATGGTGAATTTAAAGTAATGGGTATGGCGCCTTATGGCGACCCAAATCGTTTTGATTTTTCTCGTTTGATTGATACCGATGGCAAGGACTTTAGAGTCAATACCCAGCTGGTTAACTGTTTAGGTTTGCGTCGTTATAAGGAAAATGGCAAAGGTTACTACTTTAGCCCGAAATTAATTGACTGGCTTGGACCTAGACGACAAGGGGATGAAATAGATGACCCATATATTGATTATGCAGCAAGTATTCAGGCATTATTAGAGAAAGTAGCCTTGGGCTTAATTGATACCTATCTAGGCGATACCTTGAAGGAAACGGGTAAGTTATGTTATGCCGGTGGGGTTGCGTTAAACGTTAAATTAAATCAACGTATTATTGCTCGTCCAGACGTCAAAGAGCTTTTCGTACAGCCTGCTTCAAGTGACGCTGGAACGGCGATTGGTGCTGCCAGTTATGCCGCACAAGAACTGGGCGAACAGATTGAAAAAATGGAGCACGTGTATCTAGGGCCAGAATACAGTAATGATGAATGTATTCAGGCATGCTTGGATCACCCCAATAAACCCGACTATGAGGTGTTAGAAAATACGCCTGAATATACAGCTAAGTTGCTAGCAGAGGGAAACCCTATTTCTTGGTTCCAAGGGCGCATGGAATTTGGTCCACGTGCACTAGGTAATAGAAGTATTATTGGTAACCCGAGTAGCCGTGGGGTAGCGGATAGAATTAATGCACAGATCAAATACCGTGAACGCTGGCGGCCATTTTGTCCCAGTATTCTAGACACAGTTGCAGAAGATATTCTACAAACTGATCACCCTAGCCCATACATGACCTTTACCTTTGATGTGGCAGAAAGCTGGAAAGAAAGAATACCAGAAGTCGTTCATGAAGATGGAACCGCGCGGGCGCAAATTGTCACTGAAAAAACAAATCCGCGCTACTACGCACTGATCACCGAGGTGGAAAAGCTAACGGGTAATGGGGTGGTATTAAACACCTCGCTTAATCGTCGAGGTGAGCCAATGGTATGCTCACCAACCGATGCGTTAAATATGTTTTACGGTTCCGATTTAGAATATTTAGTGATGGAAGATATTCTGGTGAGAAAAGTTAAGCCAGCATAGAACGAATATGTTCATTGAATTGACGAGCCAGCTTAGGATTAAGCTGGCTTTCGTCTAAATAGCCTGCGATAAAAGCATCAAGGTGCGCACGGATTAAGATTTTGTCTTCTTGATAACGCAAAATATGAGAGAAATTCCTAAGCCGTAAAGCTGGTTTTAAAGATGCTCTTTTTATTTGCATATCAGAAATATCAATCAGACCAAACTCCTTGTTGGGTAAAACCAAGATGTTTTTCAAATGCGCAGAGCGAAAATACACACCTTTTTGGTGAAGTAGGGCAATAAAGCGACCAAATTTGTAAAATGCAGCGGAGTCGCCCTTTATTTGTTTACTGAGCTCATCGCGTAATAACTGACCTTCAAGCTTTTGATAGACGACAATGTGGCGTTGAATGCTAGGGCACCATAACAACTGATCAATAGTAATAGTAGGGATACCGAGGTGATGCAGTTTCTTTGCATTATTAACAAAACGACAGGCATAGGGTACAAATAATGCGGTTGAAAAAAGTCGTTTTCGGCGAAAGAGTTTAATGATGTTGCCCTTGCCAGTATCAAGTACTTTAAGCCCAAAACCATCCTTTTCAAGGACAGTGGCACCTTCAATAAGCAGTTGGTATTGTTGTTTATTAATTTTTTCCATTAAGCATCTATATCGGGAATTAACTGACTTTTTAGGTGTTCGATTTGATCCTTTATAAAAAGTCTACGCTTCTTAAGGCGCCGCACTCTAAGCTGGTCAGTTGGAATGTCTTCCATTAGGTGATCAATAATATAGTGCAAATCTTGGTGCTCTTGCTTAAGTTCAATAATCCTAAACGATATTTGCTCATTCTGACTTAAAATCATGGTGTGTTGGACTGCTTTGGTGAGTTAATTTCAATGATTCAGCATCGTAGACCTATCCCTTATGCAAGCTAGGAGCTGCTAGGGCTTAGTAGATTACTAAGAGTAACAAACTGCTCAATATCAATGTTTTCAGCTCGTTGACTTGGGCTGATCCCTGCTGCTTCAAGTATGTCATCCTGACAAAATTCTTTTAGTGTATTACGAATAGTCTTTCTTCGCTGCCCAAAGGCAGCCTTAACAAGGCTTTCAAAAAAAGGCTTATTGTTGATGTGGTATTTCTGTTGCCGGTGAGGGGTTAAACGGACAATGCTGGACATGACTTTCGGTTGAGGGTGGAAGCATTCTGGATCCACATCAAATAAAGCATCAACGTCACAATGCAGCTGAATCATAATACTCAAGCGCCCAAATTGTTTACTGCCAGGCCGTGCTTGTAGCCGGTTAACAATTTCTTTTTGCAGCATAAAGTACATGTCCTGAATGTGATGGGCCTGTTCCATTAGGTGAAAGAGTAAAGGTGTGGAAATATTGTAGGGAAGGTTACCAACAATTCGTAGCTTTTCACCATGAGATAAATCGGAAAAATTAAAGGCTAATGCATCTGCGCTATGCAAGGTAAACCGAGCAATACTGCCAAACCGTCTGTCTAGTTGACTAACAAGGTCGCGGTCTAACTCAACAACATCTAATTGACACTTTGAGTCCAATAACGGTTCAGTAATGGCGCCTTGCCCGGGCCCAATCTCAACGAGATGGTCTTGTTCGGACGGGTTAATGGCCATGATGATTTGGTGAATAATCCGACTATCTTGTAGGAAATTCTGTCCAAATCGTTTGCGTGCTTTATGTGGTTTATTCAAAGTATGAGTGCTAAGCGTTTGTAGAAAGGTTGATGGCCACTTGTAAGGCTGATTTTAAACTATTTGAATCTGCTTTTCCGCTTCCAGCAAGGCTCAGAGCAGTGCCATGGTCAACGGAGGTGCGAATAATATTTAATCCAAGTGTAATATTTACAGCACGACCAAATGAAGCGTATTTTAAGGTGGGTAACCCTTGGTCGTGATACATGGCTAATACGGCATCATGCTGTTTTAAAATGGTCGGGTTAAATATGGTATCTGCAGGGAGTGGCCCGGTCAGTAGAATGCCACGTTTGCGTAATTTATTCAGTGCAGGGGTGATAATGTTAATTTCTTCTTGGCCTAAGTGACCATTTTCACCGGCATGCGGGTTTAAGCCACAAACAGCAATTTTTGGTTGGGCAATGGAAAACTTATCTTGAAGATCACGGTGTAAAATGGTGATGACGGTCTCAAGTAATTCAGGCGTTATAGCATCGCTAATTGCATTAAGAGGGAGGTGGGTGGTTGCAAGGGCAACTCGAAAATCATCACTGGCTAGCATCATGACAGGGTAAGCTTGGCAATAATCAGCTAGAAACTCTGTGTGTCCAGTAAAGGGAACGCCAGCGTCATTAATAATACTTTTTTGAACAGGGCCCGTCACAAGGGCTTGCGTGGTTTTGTCTGTGCATAACTGAGCGGCTTTTGTCAGTGTTTTGATAACATACGCGGCATTACGAGTATCTAATTGCCCCGGTTTTTCAGGGGTTTCCAATGGTATAGGTAGAATCGTTATTGAGCCAGCCTGCTGTGGTTTTGGCTCAGCTGATGCATCGAATAATTGAATGTTTAGGGTAATATTAAGTAATTGAGCACGGCGCTCAATAAGCTGCGGGTCTGCAATAAAAATTAGTTCTGCTGACCAGTTATGTTGGCAAATAAATATGCAAATGTCAGGGCCAATGCCAGCCGGTTCACCGGGGGTGATAGCAATGCGAGGAATTGACATCGATAATAACAATAATTAAATGCTTCAGGGACCTATTAATTAAGGCGATACTCAACATATGCTTCATCACGGAGTTTGGATATCCAGGCATCTATTGCGGCATCTGCTTTGCGTTTTTGAAGTTGGGAGCGAGCTTGTGCTTCAAGCATGACTTGGGTGTTGTCTTGCTGCTGACGTTCCAGTACTTGAATTAAGTGCCAACCAAACTGTGTCTGAACAGGTATGCTAATTTCGTTAATAGCCAAGTTATTCATGGCTGCCTCGAAAGCAGGAACTAGGGCCCCAGGTTCAACCCAGTTAAGGTCTCCTCCTGTAATAGCAGACCCTCGGTCTTCTGAGTTAGCGCGCGCAAGTGTTGTGAAGTCTTCACCATTATCCAAACGATGCTTTAGGTTAAGAAGACGTTCTTGGGCAATTTGATCGGTAACAAGTGCATTTATCTTTAGCAAGATATGGCGAACATGTGTTTTAGTTACCATGATTTTCTCTTGCCCACGGCTTTCAAACAGTTTAATAATATGGAAACCGCTAGGGCTTTGAATTATTTTAGATACCTGGCCTGCACTCATTTTTTCTACATAAGGTGTCAATAAAGCAGGCATTTGGGCGAGTTTTAACCAGCCTAAATCGCCACCTTCTAGAGCATTATTTGCATCAGAAAAGTTGATTGATAAGGTTGAGAATTTTTGCCCTTGATTCAGTTTATCTAGGATATTTTGTGCGGATTTTTTGGCGCTGTCTATTTGCTCATGAGACGCACCTTCAGCTGTTGAGATAAGAATATGCCCAAGGTGGTATTCTGTGGCCTGGTTTTCGCCGCTTTGTTCCAGTAACTTTAAGAAACTTTGTACTTCTTGATCCGATATTTTAACTTCATGGTACACGTAACTTGCTTGAACGCGCCTGATGATCATTTGGTCACGAATGGAACGTTTGAATGATTCAAAACTAACATTGTCTTTTTTCAAAATAGACAAAAACTCAGGCTTAGTTAAGTTGTTAGATTGGGCGATTCGCTGGATAGACTCTTCAATCTCACTGTCAGGAATTGCAATACCGCTGCGTCTTGAAATTTGAAGCTGCAACTCAGTAATGATCATTCGTTCAAGGACTCGTTTTTTAATGTCCTCTTTATTAATAGAGTTGCGCTGCTCAGTTGGAATACGTTGGTACATTTGAGCCAGTTGTTCATCAAGTTGGCTCTGTAAAATAACGCCTTTATCAACCACAGCGACTATTTTATTGACAGTATTTTGTGCTAACCCTACGCCAGAAAAAAGACTGGCGAGCAAGCCGGTTAAGATGAGGTTATATAATATTATTCGGTTCATAATTTTTTTATTGTTGATTAGAGGCTAAGACAGTCTTATTAGCCATTTATTTCTCAGGTATTTGATAGCCTAAAATGCCTTCTTCAAGTAGGGAGTCTAGCTTGTCACCAAAACTCGTTAAACCTTTTAGCTCAAATTGAAAGAAGAGACCTTCAGTAGGCTCTTCGTCGAACTCATTATTGACATAGCGTCTAGCAATGACTCTAAAACGCCAGCAACAGGTATCTTTTTCTAGCCCTAAGAACGTGTCTAGTGAAAGGTCGTGTTCTGCAGAGTAATTCCAACGCCCGACACTGTTCCAACTTTTGCTAAGAGGCCATTTGAAAGAAAGGTCAGTTTGCTCAAGGTCGTTTGAATTGCCATTACTATCAAGGGTTCCTTCGTAGCGTGAGCGGTAGGTAGCGTTAAATAGCCGATTGTCACCATTTCTGTAATGTAAGCCGAAGGTGGCTTTTTGTGTTTTTTCTGTATGAGGGTCGTATTGTAGTGCTGAGCGTGCAGCCCAATGCTCAGTTAACTTTGCGGATAATTCACCTACAATGTCAGATGAGTCTTTAGTGATGGGCTTGCTGTTAGGAGAAAGTCCAACCTCTAAATCATCAAAATATATAATAGTGCCTAGACTGGCCTTTAGTTGCTCGTTACCGGTGTTAGAGTCGATAAACCGGGTGGTTAAGGCCAAGGTGAGTTGGTTAGCGTCGCCAATTCTGTCTGCACCGGCAAAACGATTCTCTCTAAATAGTTGATTGAAGCTAAAGTCGTACTCAGAGGTGTCGAATAAAGGAATGTCATCTTGATTTTCATGGGGGACATAAAGATAAAAGGCGCGAGGTTCTAGGGTTTGAATGACCCCACCGCCAATATTTAATTCGCGTTCAAAAAAGAGCCCAGAATCAACAGATAAGATGGGTAAGGTACGGTTTTGATGACTGCCTATACTATCAGCTTGATTACTGAGTGTGTAATCAGTATATCTGACGCCTAGCTTAGGTGTGATGAAGCTGCCAGGCGTACGCAATGGCAGGCTGATGCTAGGGTGTAGGTCCAAGCGTTTTGCTTTGGCATCGTGACTGTGGTCAAAGAAGACGAATTCATTACGCATGTTGACCTTTGCTAGACCAAATGCATCGGTTTCTTTTAAATTAAATAAGACTTGAGGTAAACGCCGGTGAGGTCTGGATGCGCTGCTTGCATCAGCATCAATGGAGTCATAATTTTCAATTCTAGTGAGTAAATTCCAATTATCAGCTCGATAATTTAATTGCGCATCGCTTTTTAAATAGCGTCCACTTGCAGAGCTTAATGAATCCCCAAAATCTTCAAAATATTCGTCATCTGAAATGTAATTAAGATCTAGAGATGAACTTAAGCGTGAATTAAGGCGAGTATTATCTTGGTAAGAGAACTGCCCTCGTAACTCGCTTGTTTCAGTATCATCTAAAATTTCAACAAAGACTTGCCCCTCGCTTTGCGTACTTAGGTACCTGAATTCTCCACCTAACATCAGCCCTCGGTCACTCATCACGCGAGGGGTTAGGGTTGCATCGTAATTGGGGGCAATGTTCCAGTAATACGGCACAGAAATATCAAGGCCTGTTGTATCAGAGACGCCAAAGGTAGGAGTTAAAATGCCCGACTGGCGCCTATCGTCTATAGGGAAGCTAATATAGGGTGTATACAGTATTGGTAGACTAAATACATCGACCCACACATCACGACCGGTACCACGACCAGTTTCCTTGTTAAGCTCAAGTGTTTTAGCTTTTAAACTCCACGCATTATCACCAGGAGCACAGGTAGTGTATTCCACGCCGCTAGAACGGGTGATATTACTATTGACTTGTTCAGTTAACGTCGTTTGAGCTCTAGCGTGCGAGCTTTCAATGATGAATTGGTTATGGCTAAATTTGCCGGTGTCTTGGTCGAGGTTTAAGTTTGCTTGTTGACTGTACAAAGCCAAATCATGCTGCTGATAAAATACATCGCCCGACATATTAGCCACGGCAGTTTTGTTTTGATACGTCAGGTGATCAGCTGTAATACGTTGGTCTGCACGGTTAATGCTTACATCACCACTAAACTCAGCTGTGTTTTCATCAGCTAACTCCGCGTAGTTGGCTTGGATGTCTGTGGTGGCGTTTAACCGAGCTTGTGTAATCTCTTGGGTGTCGACGATAGGTTTTTCTTCTACCAATTCACAATTATCCCAAGGGTCTGATGCTAGTTGGGCGACCATTTGATGGAAAAGTGCTTCACTTACTCTTGGGTCGGTGCTGCTAGTCGTAGGCGGGGTTGATGCCTCAGGCGAGGTAGCAAGTTCAATATGATTTGGTTTGCTTGTTTTTGTGCAATCCCAATCACCATCAGTTCCGGCTTGGCAAGCCCATGTGGCTGGATTTTTTAGGGTGATTTTTTGCTGGGATCTTTTTTCTGTTGTGGCGACGGCTAGAGGTGCTTCTTGTCTAACACGAGGAACAGCTGAGTTTATACTTGTTTGAGCAGTTTGAGCAGTTTGAGCAGTTTGAGCAGTTTGAGCAGTTGTGTTCTTGGCCGGTGCTGAGGCGACCGGTACTTTAGCAGTAACGTTTCGTGGTTTGGTTGATGTGGAACAATCCCATGTTTGGCCATCATTTGCTAGTTTACAGTCCCATTGAGGTTGCGTGTCACTCGCAGCAAAAGACGATATGAACAGAAGGATGATTGCAACGGTTGCATGCTGATATGAAAAGTTAATAGTGTCGCCTTTTTGCTTGCGTCTAACGTAGGGTGTATAAAATCGCATAGAATAGTGACTTCTTCAACGAGATGTTGATTTTTTTTAATATATTAACATGCTCGTTTACATAGTGAATAGGTTTGGACAAGATGAGTGCCTTTAATAATGATAGATAAACGTCAGCAAGAGTTGCTTAAGTGGTTAAGCGAGGTGTTAAAGACAGATGGTTTTACATGTGAAACCGCTTCAAGTGATGCGAGCTTTAGACGCTACTTTCGAGTGTCGTTGTTGGGGCAAACATATATTGCGATGGATGCACCGCCAGAGAAAGAAGACTGTACTGCATTCCTTGCTATTACCAAGTTACTTCGGCAACAAGGCGTTAATGCGCCCAAGGTTTTTAAGCAATCACTGTCTAAAGGGTTTTTACTATTAAGCGACTTAGGGAAGGCGTGCTTTTTAGATAAGTTAACGCTTGAGTCCGTGGATAACTTGTACAGTCAAGCGGTCGGTGTGTTGCATCTTGTGCATGAATTACCTGTGTTAGGGTTAACTATTCCAGCTGTCTCTTATACACATCTGACGCTGCCGACGAACTCTAGGGTGTAGATCTC
>JAHRWG010000371.1 GCA_019090295.1 Cycloclasticus sp.
AAGAGCAGATAAATTATATAGAGAAGAGGATCTAAATTTTAATTCTGTTTATAACGAAGAGTTTTCTCCAAAGGGTAAAAGGTCGTATAATGTTTTTTTATATAAAGGCGGTGTGAATTGTAAACATTGGTGGAAAAGAACGATACTACTTAAAAAAGATAACAATCAAATTAGTGTTAATCAAGCTAGGAAAATGATATTATCTTTAGACCCACAAGAGCGTAAAGATGCAATGTGGGAGTTAAACGATCCAAAAGTAGCACAAAGTGCAAACCCTTTTAATAACTGGTGGAGTTTAGACCCAACATATAGAAAATTATAATAATGGCAGAATTTTTATTTATACAACCAAGCGATTTAACAAATACAACTATATTAGGTGGTAATGTAGATTTTGACAAGTATTTATACAACATAGCAAACACGCAATTAACAACTATAGAGCCTTTACTCGGTACGGAGTTGTACGACAAGATATTGTTAGAAGCGTCTACGGACACGCTAACGGGCTTATATGAAACTTTATACAATGAGTTCGTTAAACCAATTACAAAGCATCAAGCATTAGCTGAGTACATTATAGTATCAGGTTTCACTATTGCAAACGGTGGAGCATTTAAACACGCTCCTGAGAATGCGGAGATAATGAGCAAAGAAGAAAAAGTAGAGGTATCGGGGATTTATTCAGGAATAGCAGACACTTATATATTAAGATTTGAAAAATGGATATGTAAAAACATACTACCTGAGTATAAAACCTCCCAAGATGATGTTAATGCAAGTAAAAGCATTACAAATACAGCAGGATGGTGGTTTGGTAGCGGTGCAGAACCTACAATATACGAATAATGGATTGTAATATAACAGAACATATATTAAAAGGGTGTAAAGACTTGCAGGGTGGTGTAAATAAGGTTTATTTATTTCCATTTGTAAAGTATTCACGCAGTCAAATAGTATTAAATGAGCAGGAATTAGTAACTTTTCCATTTACAACTATCTATGATTGGGAAAGCAACACAACTAATTACAGCGAAAACACAAGTTTTGATGGTGGAGATGTTGCTTGGTCGCAGAATTTTACGATTCAAATACCTAAAACCATCGTTTCTAGTGAGGTTTATAAGCTAGTAAAGCAAGATTTTAGAGCAATTATTATAGATAGAATAGGAAATATTAGAATTTTAGGACTTTTTAACGGACTTGAAGCGCAAATAAACAATGAAACAGGGCAAGGTAAACCCGATTTTAACGGTTATAAGGTAACTTTTACGGGTAAAGAAGATAACCAAGCGTATTTTATTACAGATTTAGAAGCGGTTGGTTTTAATCCTTATGCTATTTATAACTTTATTTACGATAATGGGAATGATAATATTGTAATGGATAATGAAACAGATAATTTTATACTAGATTAAAACAAATTAAAAAGATATGGCATTAGTAAACGTTAAATTAGACGACAAAGAAGAATTAACACTACCCGCAAATGTAGCAGATTACTTATATATATTAAGACAAGTAGCAGGAGGTGGGTTTAATGTTACAGATTACAAAATAAATGTAAGGAATTTAATGGGTGATTCTATACCTTATGATTCAGATGGTTCTGTGCCTGATCCAACAGGAGGAACTAGTTACTTTAATACAACAGATAACGAACAAAGGGTTTACGATGGTACTGATTGGTATAATACTATAAATAGAACTAAAAAAGTATCTTTAACAGCATCACAAATTAAAGGAATAGGAACTACGCCTATTACAGCTATAGCATCTCCAGGAGTGGGTAGATATATTAAAATTCTTTCTGCTGACGCTTGGTTAGATTGGGGTAGTGTTGCTTTTGATGATAACGATTTAGATTTAACAACTTCAGGGAGTGCAAGCCCTCAAATAAGTTTAAATAATTTATTAGATTCTATTGTAGACGTGAATAGGTCAAAGAATAATAATGGAGCATCTGATATGTATTTAGAAAACCAAGGCGTTCAAGTTACAGGTGTTGATTCAACAGCAACGGGAGATAGTACAGTAGATATTTACATTACTTATGAAATAATTACTTTATAATGGCAACAATAGTAAGAAAGAATTTAAAAGATAGGGTTAAAAACGATACTTTTTCTAGTGTTAATTTTACTTTATTAGATGGACTAGGCGACCCAATAGATATAACGGGCGTTGCAATACATATCCAATTTAGATATAGATGTAAAACGGGTTCGGTTGTTAAAGATATAGAAGTAGGTACAGGTATCACATTAACTGATCCAACAAACGGTATTTTTACAATAGATGAATTTACACCTATTACTTTTGAGGTTGGTGATTATTATTATGATGCTCAGATAACCTTTACAGATGGAAGTATTAAAACTTATGTTTACGGTACTTTTAAAGTATTACAAGACGTAACAACACCTTAAAAGATGGCAGAAGAAATAGAAGTAATAATAGATGATACACAAGAGGAGGTTAGTTTATTTGTTGGTGAGCCTGAAGGAGTTACTAAACACAGTGAGTTAATACTAGACGATGGTACAAACCCACATGGCACAACTTTAGCCGATGTAGATGATGGTTTTATAGCTAAGACTAATGAAGAAAATACATTTACGGAAGTACAAACAGTTGCAGGGGTTAAGAGTTCAGAAAACGACCCTACTAAAGTATTTGCAACGGATGGAAGTGTTGTGGATGTTAGGCAAGATGATAGATTAAACGATGTGGGTAGTGTTAACGCATCAACTCTATCATTAGACTTTGATACTTACGAAGGATGGAATGCAACACTAACAGAAGATTTAACAATATCAATTACAAATGGAAAGTTTAAAGTAGTAACGTTAGATTTAACAGGTGATTTTAGTATAACATACCCAGTAAATAGTGATGTTGTAGGAGATGCTTATGATGGAACTAAAAAGAATACCCTTACAATACATTATAGGGATGCAAGTAATATATTAATTATTGTAACAAATTGGACTTAGTATGAGGGCTATGGTACGAAAAGCTAGTTACGGGGGTTCTTTTGATGCAGACTATCAAGCTGTATTAGATAGAGCAACTACTCAGGGATATACACATCCTACAGACGCTCAAAATATAATCAACAATCAAACTATAGTAAACTTAAAAATAGAGGGTATTTGGGATGAATTAGATACTCTTTGGTTTTTTAAGCAAGATGCAAATATTGATTTTATTAGACTTAATTGGAAAGACCCTATTAATTTTGAATTAACAGATGGAACGGTACAACCTACATTTGTAAATGATGAGGGCATTACGGTTGGTGCTTCTGACAATAATAATACATACTTTAACACCAATTTTAAGCCTTTAACTAATGCCGTAAAATGTATAAAATTAGATAGTAGTTTGATATTTAATTTTTATAATAGTGGTAGTACTCTCCACGTATTTGGTGGTAGAACAGGAAATAATACAGAACAAACTTTTATTAGAAATATCGCTGGTTCTTGGATTATTAGACATTATGGGAATGAAGGAGCAGAGCTTAATACTGGTGGTGCGGAAAATCACTATCAATTTTCAGGAAATGGTGCAGTTGCAAAAAGATACGTTAATGGAGTGTTAAAAACCACAACAACCAATGAAACACTTGGAACTATAAACGATGTAGACCAATATATATTAAAAATTAATGGGTTTACAGGAACAAATACAGCTAATAGAGGGTTAAGATATTTAGCTCAAGGTTCAAATTTAGAAAGTAAACAATTAGAGGTTTACCAAATATTAACAGGAATATACTAATTATGAAGGCAAATATAAATGAATTACCGTTAACCATTAAAAGACTACCTAAAAGATATAAAAGAGTTAATGGTATGACAATCGATGGTTATGATAGCAGAACGGACTTACATTTAAAAGATGGGTTTAGGGACGTTATAAGACCTGATTATAATAAAGACACGCATTACTTAGGAAAGTTAATTATAGTAGATGATTCGATAACTTATGAAGTATTAGAACACATTATAGTAGATTCATCTGAAGAAGAAATAAAACAACAGTTAATAAAAGATGGTGTAACCATTAATAATTTCCATTTTGCAACTATTACAGATGTTAATAATTTTGTAACTCAAAAGAATGAATTAGAGAAATTAGGATTAACTGAAATGGGATGGAATGATAAGGATAATAAATGGGTAACAATGACTATTGAACAATCGCAAAGTATATTCCTACAAGCAAGTATGGAATTTCAAAATATATATAAAGATTAAATAAAAATAGATAAAAATGGGAGTAGTAGTTTTAATAGTTTTTGTAGTGGCTATAGTAGCAATATACAAATATAAGCAAAGAAAAGGTAAACACGTTGGAACTAGACCGCCAAAGCCACCTAAAAGCAATAAACACGTAGGTACTAGACCACCAAAGCCACCAAGAGGATAATGGAGGATTTTTTAGCAAAGTTAGGCGTGAAGGGTATTCATTTACTAACAGGTTTATTAGGCTCGTCTATTGCGTTATTATACGGTAATAAAGTAAAAACGTGGAGAGATAAAGTAAAAGCAATATTAATAGTTTTATCGGGTGCAACGGTTACGGGCTATGTAACGCCCTTAGTATTATTATATAAACCAAATTGGATAGATGCTGAGTATAGTATTGCTTTTGTAGTTGGGATATTTGGAATGAGCATTATAAAAGATGTGTTTCAATTTCTATATGATTTCGGCAAAAACCCTATGGAATATTTAAGAATGTTAAGAGGTGGCAAAAAGTAATTTTATATTATACTTAGTTAAAAACAGGGTAGAGAATTTTATCTTCGTTTTAGGTTTTATCTCTGCTGTTATCGGTTATACTCTATGGCATCCTTTAGGTGTGTTGTTAAATATGAGTGAAGAACAAAGTTATAGTATATTTTATATATGTATATCTATTGCTTTTTTCTTTTATACGTTTGCTTATTACCTTACTAAATACAATAAATGGAGGTGGTTTCCTATGTTTGTTTATTTGGTTTGTTTGTCAAGGGTATTCGTGGAGTTTTCACCTTATGAAGACAAGCAAACACACGATTTAGTAGAATATGGAATGTTCGTTCTAACTATGTTTATAGTGATAACTTACTACCTTAAATGGAGATATAAAAAATATAAAGATGAAGGCAATACTGGTATTGATGTTGATTAGTTTTTTAGGGTGTAACGCATCCTTAGTACTAATTAAAGGAGATATAAAAGGAGATGTAAAACTACAGCAAAGGATGGATAGTTTGCAGTTAGAAAAGAATAATTTTAAAGCACCTGAGAGATGGAAAAAACCATAGATCAAAAAGCAACTTATTGGAATAATAAAATGGCAATTACTTTTGCTATTAGTTTAATATTAGGAACTAATACAGGTAGTGTATTTGTGCAACAACAAAAACATAACA
>JAHRWG010000118.1 GCA_019090295.1 Cycloclasticus sp.
CCCATGCAGTGTAACCACGTGCAGCATTGGTCATTCGAATGCTGCCATTTGGGAAAGATGAGCCATCAGGTTCACCCTTTATTAATAAGCTGCCTGTGAACTCTGTAATGGATGCGCCATCAGGGTTAGTAATAATGAAACCGTCATGCTTTTCGGCAGTGATATTGGTTAGAGGGTAAAAAATATGAGAGAAAAACTTAGCGCCTTTTGCTAATGCCCAATCTTTCATGGCAGCAGCAACAACGTCTGCAGTGTTTGCGTCTAAAGGCTCGCCAGTTTGCATGGTTTTTTTCATGGCTTTAAAGGCGGTTTTAGACAGAGACTCTTCCATGGTCGTTAAGTTGAACACGTCACAACCCCAAATTTCTTTTAAGGGTTTAGTTGGTTCAGTCGCTAACGTTTCACGGTTAGTTATTTGGTAAATCGCTTGTAGGCGTGCTTCATTTCCACTCATTTAAACGTCCTTTGGTAAATTAAAAAAATTGTAGAAAACCTTTCGACTAATATCGGCTAAGATGAAAAGACCAATATTAGGAAATGTCGCGTAAGAAACCCTACGCTTAACTGTATAAGTTCATAAGCAAAAAATGAGCCAATGACTATTATTATAAAAAAGGCTTATATCTGTTGATTTTATCGTTAAAAGCACAATGTAAAGCTAAAATAATAGGGTCATACAGCATAAAAGAATAAATACGCACCGAAATAGTGCGGGGGCACCAAATTGGTGCATGCTTTATTCTAAAAAATTCATTACGTGATAATACACCTAAACTTTATAACTTAGGGTGCTAAATAGGTGTAAATAGGCGACACCCTATAAAGATTAAACACCGGTATACCAACAGGAGAATAAAATGAATGAAAAAGGACTGATTAAGAAAGATAGCAGTGAGGGGGCGGCGAAGATTATTTATATTCTATATTTGGTCAGTACGGTATTCGGTATAACTGGCATCATCGGGCTAGTGATGGCCTATATGAACAGGGGTGATGCTCCAGAGTGGTTAGAAAGCCATTATCAATTCCAGATACGAACCTTTTGGATAGGCACGCTGTATATGCTAGCGGGCTTTATACTGACATTTATTCTAATTGGCTACTTGGTATTTTTATTTGCGCTTATTTGGTTAATTGTACGTTGTGTTAAAGGTATAAAGTTAGTCGATAACAAAGAGGCTCACCCAGACCCAGAAAGCTGGATGTTTTAATCGCTGTCGCCTTGGTTGGTTAAGTTGACGGACTGATAATACGCATTTGCTCCTCTATCCACTGTTCCGTTTGTTCGTTGAGCTCCCGCGTGGATAAGTCTTGGCTGTTGATCATTTCACCAATGCGTACTTGAATGGTGCCAGGGTACTTTATAAAGGCATTTTTTCGCCAGTACTCACCTGCGTTATGGGCTACTGGAATCACAGGGTAACCAGACTTTTTAGCCAGCATTGCACCTCCGGCCATATACTTTCTTTTTTCACCGGGTGCGGTACGGGTACCCTCGGGAAATATAACCACCCAGCGGCCTGTTTTTAAACGTTCAATACCTTGTTTAACAATTTGCTTAAAGGCGCGCGATTTTTGTGAGCGATCGATAGCAATCGGTTGAGTGAGTGCTAGTGCCCAGCCAAATAAAGGAATCCACAATAATTCACGCTTAAGAACCCAGCACTGTTCAGGGAAAATGACTTGAAGTGCAAAGGTTTCCCAGGCAGATTGGTGTTTGCAAAAGATAATGCCATTGCCTTTAATGTGCTCAGTTCCGCTAACTTCAAAGTCGAGCTTGCAGATGACTTTAAGTGCCTTGATAACCAGCTTAGCCCAACGGCTGGCGATGCGGTATCGTATCTGATAGGAAAAGGGAAAGGATAGCAGTACCAGAGGTGCAAAGATAAAAAGGCTAATGACTTGGAAGCTAAAGAATATAACCGAGCGAAAACCCAGGATAAAAAGCTTAGCTGAGGATATTTTTTGTGGCGTCATAGAGGGTCTCAAAAATAGGGTAGGGTAATGTAGGGTTTTGTTGCCGAGTTTTTTGGCCTTTACCGGTCAAGACGAGCAGGCCCGTTGCGCCCACTTGATCTGCTGCCTGCAAGTCACGCAGGCTATCGCCGATAACGATGGCCTGTGTTAGGTCTATTTGATGATCTTCCGCGAGCATTTTTAATAGGCCCGCTTTTGGCTTACGGCAGGTGCAATTGTCTTCGGGTGTATGTGGGCAATAGGCGATGTCGCTAATCAGCCCACCTGCTTCATTCACCAAATGACACATTTTATAGTGCATGGCTTCAAGTGTTTGCAGGCTAAAAAACCCACGGCCAATACCCGATTGGTTGGTGGCAACAAACACGCGGTATCCAGCCTGGTGCAATTGGCTAATGGCCTGAATGCTGCTGTCGATGGCGATCCACTCATCAACACTTTTGACATAGGCATCGCTATCAAGGTTGATCACCCCGTCACGATCAAGAATAATATCTCGCATGCTGTGTCGCTCTAAAGTATTGAAATATTGGCTATTTTAATAAAATTAGCATGGATCTTAGCTAACAGACCTAGGCGCGTATGCTTAAGGTTTTCATCGTCGGCCATAATAAAGACATGTTCAAAAAACTCATCAATAGGGCTTTTAAGCGACGATAATAATTTTAAGGCGACAATGTATTGGTGTTGCTCAATAAGCGGGCTTACTTGGCTTTCAATGCTTTGTAACTGCTGATGCAGCGCGAGCTCTTGGCTATCTTGTAATAAGCTGGCTTGGAACAAGCTGGCAACGTCATCGGGGGCTTTTTTCAGTAGGTTTTGAATACGCTTATTAGCGGCTGCCAAGCTGGTGGCTTCATCCAGTGCCGAAAATTCTTTCACCGCAAAAAGTCGGTTCATAAAATCAACCGGTTGCGGGCAATTAACGCTGGCAACGGCGGCAAATTGCTCGGCGGTATAGCCTTGCGCTAAACAATAACCCTTTAGGCGATCAATCATAAAGTTAAAGACCAGTTCGCTGGTTTTATCAGTATCAAAATCGTGGCTAAATTGTGTGCAAGATAGGCTGATCAACTGCTTAAGATCAAGGGGCAGTTTGTTCTCAATAATAATGCGTAAAATACCTAGCGCGGCTCGGCGTAACGCAAAGGGGTCTTTATCGCCCGTCGGCAATAGGCCTACGCTGAAAATCCCAACCAAGGTATCGAGCTTATCGCAGAGCGCAAGGACTTGGCCGGTTTCGCTAGTGGGTAAGGCACCGCCCGATTGTTTGGGGAGGTATTGTTGTTCTAGTGCGTTAGCAACCTCAAGCTTTTCGCCATTATCGGTGGCGTAGTAACGGCCAATCACGCCTTGTAAGCTGGCAAACTCACCAACCATATCGGTCACTAGGTCAGTTTTGCTAAGTAATGCGGCGCGTGAAGCCAGTGCGCTATCAAAACCCAGTTGCTGCGCGAGTGTCGATGATAATTTTTCAACTCGACGTGTTTTCTCGCCAACCGAGCCAAGTTTGTGTTGAAACACCACATTATCTAAGCTGCTAACACGGTCGGCTAGGCTAATTTTAAGGTCCTGCTGCCAGAAAAACTCGGCATCGGCTAAGCGAGGGCTAATAACGCGCTCGTTACCGTGACTAACCGAGGCTGGGTTACTGCTTTGAATATTACTGATGGTAATAAAGTGAGGCAGCAAGGCTCCTTTATCATCCAATACAGGGAAGTATTTCTGGTTAATTTGCATGGTGGTGATGAGAACTTCCTTCGGTAAACTAAGGAAGTGTGCATCAAAATTACCAGTAACTGCCACAGGGTATTCAACCAATGCGGTAATTTCATCGAGCAAACTTGGGTCGATATGAGCAACCCCGCCAACCGCAGTAGCAGCGGCAATAGCTTGGTCTTTAATCATCGCTTTGCGCTGCTCGACATCGGCAATAACATAGGCTTCTTCTAGCTGCTGGCAATAACTGCTAGGGCTGTTGATGGTGATATTATCGGGCGCGTGAAAGCGGTGGCCAAATGATTGGTTTGAACTGGTCACCTCTAAAAAGGTGCTGTTAATAACCGTTTCGCCAAGCATTAATACGGCGCTGTGTACGGGGCGAACAAAGGCGGCATTAGAGCTGCCCCAGCGCATTCGTTTAGCAATCGGTAAACGGCTCAATGATGTTTCAATAATGCCAGAAATAAGGCTGCTTGTTGCTTGGCCTTGTTCTAATTTGTTATAGGAAAGCCACTCACCCTTGTCTGTTTTTAGGGTACCAAGTTGATCAAATTCTGCGCCACAGCCACGAGCAAAACCCAAGGCAGCCTTACTAGGGTTACCCTCATTATCGTAAGCGGCAGCCATGGCAGGGCCTCGTTTTTCAACCACCACATCGGCTTGCGCGGTTTGTAGTGCTTCAATATGAAGGGTTAAACGGCGCGGAGTGGCGTAGCTATGGCATTGGCCGTAGCTAAGGTTGGCCTCGTCTAAACCGGCGGTGACACCTTTTAATAAGTGATCGCGCAGGGTGTTCAAGGTCATCGGTGGCAATTCTTCACAGCCAAGTTCAAATAATAAGTCTGCAGTCTTGCTCATGATGAGGCCTCGGTATTTTTTAACATGGGGAAGCCGAGTGCCTCACGAGAGGCGTAATAGGTTTCAGCCACCATTTTAGATAAGCTACGAACGCGTAAAATAAAACGCTGCCTTTCGGTCACCGAAATAGCATGTCGTGCATCAAGTAAGTTAAAGGTGTGAGAGGCTTTTAAGACCTGTTCGTAAGCCGGTAGCGCTAAGCTTTTTTCAATTAGCAAATTACACGCCGCTTCGCATTGATTGAATTGCTCAAATAAGGACTCGGTGTCAGCGTGTTCAAAGTTATACGTCGACATTTCCACTTCATTTTGATGAAACACGTCGCCATAACTTACCGTACCGTTTTTATTTTTGGTCCACACAAGATCATAAACGCTTTCAACGCCTTGAATGTACATGGCAATTCGCTCAAGCCCGTAGGTTATTTCACCACTCACTGGGCGGCAATCTAGCCCGCCAACTTGTTGGAAATAGGTGAACTGAGTCACTTCCATGCCATTTAGCCAAACTTCCCAGCCTAAGCCCCATGCGCCAAGGGTTGGCGATTCCCAGTTATCTTCAACAAAGCGGATATCGTGTTCCAACATGTCTAAGCCCAAGTGCTTTAAGGAACCAAGGTATAGATCTTGGATATCAATCGGTGATGGTTTGATCAGCACCTGAAATTGATAATAGTGCTGTAAGCGATTTGGGTTTTCACCATAACGGCCATCGGTTGGACGGCGTGACGGTTGAACATAAGCAGTCGCCCAAGGCTCAGGGCCTATGGCCCGTAAAAATGTTGCTGGGTGAAAGGTACCAGCGCCAACTTCAAGGTCTAAAGGCTGGAGGATAACGCACCCTTGGTTAGCCCAGTATTCTTGCAATGCAAGGATAAGGCCTTGGAATGTCTGGAGGTCATGCTTAGATTTGTTCACGAGAAAATTGAGAGTTATTAAAATGAA
>JAHRWG010000119.1 GCA_019090295.1 Cycloclasticus sp.
CACCCAATTCGGTTGCCTTTTGGATGGCAACATCCATACGTTCGCCACGCGATACACTTAAGCCAAGTTCTATTTGCAAAGGTGACTCTACATTCACCTCGTGGTGCTGGCCAATTGTCAGGCTGAGCTCTTTGCGGGTAATGACCTCGACGATGGCATCATATTCGCCACCTAAACCGTTAAAAACCGTCAGTTTGAAGCCTTTTTTAAGACGCAACACACTACGTAAATAATGTGCTGCATCTGCTTCGAGGCTAACAATCTCGTTGACCGCTAAAGGTTGATTAACAAATAAACGAGAGATACGCATGTTAACCGTGCAAACTATCTGGGAGGGTTATGGTGTCAATCGGGTCTTCATTTTTAGGTGGCATTTGCAGATGAAAGCCCTTGGTTTGCAAATTATTAATCACCAGCAGTACATCTTCGCGAGCCAAAGGACGATCAGCCGATAGCTCTAAATCGAACACGTGCTCTGGCACTGGAAATTGCTGCATCACTTCTGCTGGCACGTCTTCAAAACCATCGAGTTCTTTAACGTATAAATACAGGCCATCTCGCTTGTTGGTCTTGTAAATGGAACAAGACTGCTCCGCTTTATCACTCATGATGTTTCGATCCCTAAATTTCGACAAATTGCCAAGCTCGATTCCGCTTGGTTCATGCTGTAGAAATGCAAGCCAGGGCTGCCGTAGTCAAGTAACGACTGACATAGTTCACTCACTACATCGGTACCAAATGCTTTGATGGACTCACGATCATCGGCAAAGCCTTCTAGCCGTTTACGAATCCAGCGAGGAATTTCTGCGCCACACATATCAGAGAATCTAGCCAGTTGCGAATAATTAGTTATAGGCATAATACCTGGCACGATCGGTACAGTTACCCCCATTTTATCGCAATCTTCCACAAACCTTATATATGCTTCAAAGTTAAAAAAGTATTGCGTGATGGCGCTATTAGCACCCGCATCAACTTTTCGTTTAAAGTTAGCCAAATCTGCTTGTGCATTTTGGGCTTGTGGGTGAATTTCGGGGTAGGCTGCGACTTCTAAATGAAAATGATCACCGGTCTCTTGACGAATAAAAGCCACTAATTCATTAGCATAGCGAAACTCACCAGCATCTAAAGTGCCGGATGGAATATCACCCCGTAGGGCAACAATCCTATCAACGCCTTGGCTTTTGTAATTCGCCAAAATCTCACGAATATTCTCTTTGGTTGAGCCCACGCAGGATAAATGCGGCGCGGCCGAGAAACCTTGTTGCTGAATATCCAATACGGTGTCAATGGTCCCTTGCTGTGTACTGCCTCCAGCACCAAAGGTGACAGAGAAGTAGGCAGGGTTAACTTTACCTAACTGTTGGGTGACGGCTAATAGTTTGTCTCGCCCTTCCGCTGTTTTTGGCGGAAAGAACTCAAAACTAATCGCTTGATCTGCTTCTAGTGTCATCTTAGTAACGGTAGTGGTGAGGTTTATAAGGGCCTTCAACGGGTACATTAATGTAGTCGGCTTGCTCTTGTGATAACTCAGTTAACTGAACACCAATTTTTTCTAAGTGCAAACGTGCCACTTTTTCATCCAAGGTTTTTGGTAAAACATACACTTCATTCTTATAAGCATCACCATTGGTGAAAAACTCAATTTGCGCCATCACTTGGTTAGTAAATGATGCTGACATCACGAAACTTGGGTGACCCGTTGCACAACCTAGGTTCACTAAACGTCCTTTAGCCAATAAGGTGATTCGCTTACCATCAGGAAAAATGACGTGATCGACTTGTGGCTTAATCTCTTCCCATTCATATTGTTCTAATGAAGCAATATCAATTTCTGAGTCAAAATGGCCAATGTTACAAACAATCGCTTCATTCTTCATTGCTGCCATGTGGTCATGCGTAATCACACCCAAATTACCTGTTGTAGTAACAAAGATATTGCCTTGATCGGCCACTTCATCCATACGCACTACACGGTACCCTTCCATTGCCGCTTGTAATGCGCAAATCGGATCCACCTCAGTAACCCAAACGGTTGCTCCCATACCTCTAAACGCTTGTGCGCAACCTTTACCCACATCACCATAGCCAATAACCACGGCAATTTTACCGGCAATCATTACATCGGTTGCACGCTTAATGCCATCAAGCAATGATTCACGGCAACCGTATAAGTTGTCGAATTTACTTTTTGTAACTGAGTCGTTCACGTTCATCGCAGGGAACAGTAATTCACCCGCTTCTTGCATTTGATATAAACGGTGTACGCCGGTGGTGGTTTCTTCGGTCACCCCTTTTACATTCGCGGCCATATCTGTCCAACGTGTTGGAGCAATCGGTAAGTTACGGCTTAAGACCTCAAGAATGGCAACCCACTCTTCGTTATCACCTGGCTGAGCGGCTGGCACTGCGCCTGCTTTTTCAAATTCAACACCTTTGTGCAATAACAAGGTGGCATCACCGCCATCATCAAGAATCATGTTTGCTTCTTGCCCATCTGGCCAGGTCATCATTTTTTCTGTACACCA
>JAHRWG010000120.1 GCA_019090295.1 Cycloclasticus sp.
AGCCAATGGCATAAAGGCACCAAAGGCTGCGAAAAGCTTACCGCATGTTTTAGACGTTGATCAGATCACTGTGTTAATGACAGCGAATGCACACGGCCCGCTAGAAAAAAGGGACTTAGCCATGTGGGAGCTACTCTACTCATCGGGCTTAAGGGTGAGTGAGCTGGCAGCGGTTAACTTGATGGACATTGATCTTAGGGCAGCTACTATTCATATTGTGCACGGTAAAGGTGGTAAGGCCAGACAGCTACCCGTGGGTGGTAAAGCCCTCGACGCGATCCGAGACTGGCTTTCGGTGAGAATAGAGCTGGTTAAAACAGGCGAGATGGCGCTTTTTATTGGTCAGCGTGGACAACGTTTAACCACCAGAAGCATTCAATTACGTTTAGAGCGCTGGAGAAAACGTCAAGGGTTGCAGGGGCACGTATCCCCTCATATGTTACGGCACTCTTTTGCGAGTCACATGCTGGAGTCAAGTCAAGATTTACGTGCCGTTCAAGAGTTACTAGGGCACAGTAATATCAGTACGACACAAGTGTACACGCACCTAGACTTTCAACACTTAGCATCGGTTTACGACCAAGCCCACCCAAGGGCCAAGCAACAGAAAAAAACTTAGTCTGGCCGCGGCAGTTTAGTATTTTTCAGCGGTTTAGAATAGTCACTGTCAGTATCGGACCATCGAAATAGTCGACCCAAAAACTTAAAGACCCGTTTAATGCCTCGCCATAGCTTAGGTAAAGCCCAGACCATGAGCAAAATAAGCAGGAAAATAGCGACAATAAAAAAAGCAGGGTGTTGAATAGAGGCCCAAACGCCAGCAAAAACAGCAAGATCTTCAGCGATGGACGCGGTCCAGTTGCTAAAGGGCTCTGGAGAAGTATTAATAAGGACACGGCTGCCTGCTTTGGTGGCATGAGTCGCAGCCGTTAAGCTTCCTCCAACGAGGGCTGCCGCAATTTCTGCTGCAGGGCCAACATCACCAATAGCACTGGCTGCAAGCATAGCGCCAGCAGGGATACGTACAAAGGTATGTAAGGTGTCCCAGAACGTGTCGACACCGGGTATTTTATCGGCGAAAAACTCAACGGCATACATAAGACCAGCAGCCGTCATAACTAATGGGTCTGCCACAATCATCAGCTCAGGTGGTAAATCAATATTTCCTGTATAGGCTAAGTAGCCAAGCATAAGAACCGTCGCATACAGGTTGATGCCGCTACCCCAGGCAGCGCCCATGCTAAGTGCAATTGTTTGAGAAATTTGGTTAAGTTCATCCATTGTTTGGCATCCTAATATCCAGTCATTAAAGAGGATATCACGCCAAGGTGTTTATTGGTGAAACAAGCAGAGTCAATACGCTAAGCGGTGAATATTGTGTAAAATGTAGAATTGAATTTAAGTCAGGGAATTAATAGTGGATTTTAGAGGAACAACAATTCTTTCAGTGCGTCGTGGAGATAGCGTTGTAATTGGTGGTGATGGGCAAGTCACTCTAGGTAACACTATTATGAAAGGCAATGCTAGAAAGGTTCGTAAACTAGCAGGTGGCCAAGTTATTGCCGGTTTTGCCGGTGCAACAGCAGATGCGTTTACTTTATTTGAACGATTTGAAGGGATGTTGGAAAAGCACCACGGCAATTTAACCCGAGCAGCGGTGGAAATGGCTAAAGACTGGCGAACAGACCGGATGTTACGAAAGTTAGAAGCCTTGTTGGCCATCGCAGACAGTAAGGATTCCCTTATTATTTCTGGAAATGGTGATGTGATACAACCCGAGCAAGATTTAATTGCCATTGGTTCAGGTGGGCCTTTTGCACAGTCAGCTGCTCGCGCTTTATTGGAAAACAGTGACTTAAGTGCGCGAGAAATTGTAGAAAAATCATTGGGTATCGCAGGTGATATTTGTATTTACACCAACCATACCAAACGATTGAAGAATTAACGTCAGAGGAAAAAAAGTAAGATGAGCCAAATGACACCGAAGGAAATTTTACACGAGCTGGATAAACATATTGTTGGCCAAAATGCAGCAAAAAGGGCGGTTGCTATTGCGCTAAGAAACCGTTGGAGGCGTTCGCAAGTGAGCGAGGGCTTACGTGGTGAAATAACCCCTAAAAACATTCTGATGATAGGCCCAACAGGTGTTGGGAAAACAGAAATAGCCCGCCGATTAGCACGATTAGCGAACGCACCGTTTATAAAAATTGAAGCGACCAAGTTTACCGAAGTCGGCTATGTTGGGCGAGATGTGGACTCTATTATTAGAGACCTTGCCGATACGGCCGTTAAGATGATGCGTGAGTCAGAGATGGCGAAGGTCAAGCGTCAAGCGGAAGATGCGGCAGAAGAAAGAGTGCTTAATATTTTACTGCCACGTGCGGAAAGCTCAGATCCGAGCGATATGAGTGGTGATGCAACACGGCAAAAATTTCGAAAAAAGCTACGGGAAGGTGACTTGGACGAAAAAGACATCGAGCTAGAAGTGAGTGCGCCCAGTGTAGGTGTTGAGATTATGGCCCCGCCAGGCATGGAAGAAATGACTAACCAGCTTCAAGGCATGTTCCAAAATATGTCGTCTGATAAAAAAAAGAAGCGAAAAACGTCCATTAAAAAGGCATTAGCCGCTTTGGTTGAAGAAGAGGCAGCTAAGCTCGTTAATGAAGAAGAGTTGAAACATAAGGCGATAGAAAACCTTGAGCAAACAGGTATCGTCTTTTTGGATGAGCTGGATAAAGTGTGTAAGCGTGGTGATAGCGGTGGTGCGGACGTATCAAGAGACGGGGTGCAACGTGATTTATTACCGTTGGTCGAAGGGTGTACCGTCACGACAAAATATGGCGCAGTAAAAACAGACCATATCTTGTTTATTGCATCAGGTGCTTTTCATGTCTCTAAACCTTCAGATTTAATCCCCGAGTTACAGGGACGGTTTCCTATCCGAGTTGAGCTTGATGCCTTAAATGCAAAAGACTTTATACGAATTTTAACAGAACCAGATGCATCGTTAACCGAGCAATACAGTGCATTATTGGCCACAGAAAACGTCAACTTAACATTTACAGATGATGGCATTGCAAAAATTGCAGAGATGGCGTG
>JAHRWG010000121.1 GCA_019090295.1 Cycloclasticus sp.
CGAGGCCAGTTTTTGGGTCTGGGAAAGGTGAACCACCAATCCAGGGCTTGCCTGTGTCTTTAACAACAACGTTGCCGTCAGCGTTAAACGCACCTTTGCCCTGGTTGCGCAGGGTGGCTTCGAGGTAGTCGCGTGGGTAGAGTTCCGTCACATCAGTGGTCGTCGGCGCAATGCGAATACGACGGCCTTGCTGGCTGATCTGGATGAAGGCTACGGGATCAAGAATATCCTTAACGTGTTCAACATTACTGGCATCAACTATGTCGCCAGTTTTGATTTTGCCTTTGGTATAGGCTTCGATATTGGTCAGCTCTTCCGGGTAGGCTTTGCTGATATCACCGGTGTTGCCGACCAGCGGCATCATGGAGGTGAGAACACCTGCCCCCATGGCACCTTTGGCCATCTTGTCCATAAAGAACCGGCGGCTGTAATCAAAATCATACTTCTTAATGTGCATCTTCGTACATCTCCATTTATTTTTATGATTGGCATATTTAGAAAAGTCAGAGTTATGTCAATAGCTTTACCTTATTACTATTCTGCATTTCAACAGGCAATCGTTATGCGACTTTGTACTATATGATTTTTCGTTATGCAAGGCATTCGCAAGGTTGATTGCAAAAAAATATATGGAAACTTATTGTCATATATCAGCTGCTTACGTGAAAAAACTATCCTTTTTAAGGACTTAAGTCTTAATACATTAGTGGCTGAAAATAGTGAGGATCACTAAATAATTGAAACTTACATCAACGCGCGATGACGGCAGAAGGTGCGAACAGCACCAGAACATTTTCGTAAGCTTATGAATAAAACGTAGGATATAAAGCTACAGGCATAAAAAAAGGCACCCCTTTGAGTGCCTTTTTTTATTACGAGAACGCGCTAGAATTGATAGGTGACCCGCATAGTGAAGTCATCCGACCAGTCAAACACACCCAGCGATGAAGAGTTATTGCCGTCGATGATGTTAGCAAAAGCTTCAACAGTCCAGGCACTACTAGGTTTATAACGCACGGCTGGCTGGAGTAAAAAGCCACCTTCCATATCGTATAGGAAAGAACCATCAAGACGCCACTTCAAGCCGGGGAAGGGTTGTTGAAAAGCTAATACCACACCGTGCCAACCACGATCTTGCTCGCCACCACCGGGACGATGAGTCCGATCACCACCCAAACCACTCAAATGACGACCCAGCAGGTCACTCTCTTTACGATACATATATTCAAAGATCATGAACGTGGCGGGAAAGCTATCACTGAAGCGATGGTACTTTTCAAGAACCAGGCTAGCCAATACCTCATCTTCCTCAATGTACTCGTAGCGAAGATTATTGGTAAACTTCTTATTCGGTGTATAGCTCATTTCAAAACGCATCACTAACTGATCGAGGAAAGAGTCTGGATCATCAGCGTAAATAATGTGGTTAACACCAAAGCCGAAGATATTTTCCGAGGCATACCTGACCCTCATTTTTCCGCTGAGACCTACACCACCTGGCGACCCCGGGATGACGCTATTACCCGCTTCCAAAGCCGCTATCGCCTCTTCAAGCGTCCCAGAAGCTCCCGGTGCAAGTGTACCCGCAGCACCAGCACCCCAAAAAAGCTCAAGAAAATCTGTGCCATTCATACCATTAGGTGTCAAACCAAATGCCAAATTATGTCCGCCTCCGTTTTGGGTGGTCAGCCATTCACCGTTGGCATCCGGAGTCATGCCTAAGCTTTCAGCAAAACCCTTAATCCAAGCAAAATCATCAATCAAACCGTTGATCACATCCAGGCCGTCGACACCACCCACACCCGAGTTGTAAAACCACTCGTCCGGACTGGCTGTACCTGCTCTACTACCCGGCTCATAAATAAAGGGCTGGGTCGCAAAGCCATCGCCATTGGGATCAAGTGTTGGATGCCCAAACGCAGCATTAGGAACTCCACCAGCATGCAGTGTAAATATTGGGTCTGGGTTATGTCGGGCTACAGCGAAAAGCTGCACACCCCAGCTGCCATCTTCACCCAGGTTTTGACCCTGAACACGAATACCGCCGTTAATTTGATCATCAACCTTATCAAAGCCCTCTTCGTAACCGCCATTCATATTAAAACCCGATTGAATCAAGTTATAAGGGGAGTAGTTATTCGGCAGAATAGTAGGCTGGAACATTTGAGCAAATACTTCGACCTCCCAATTTTGATCAACCTGGTAACTGGTACGAATACCCGGTGATGACAGGCGCTCATCTGAATATTCCTCTGCACCAAAATCAAAAATCACATGGCGACGAAAATCCAGGCCGTTAGCCATATCAGCCACGCGGAAAAACAGCGCTTCGCCCCAGGCAATTTGCTGCTGACCGATCCGCACCCACAAAGGCCCTTTGGCATAGTCTAAATAAAGGGCTGGCATATCAAGCATGTAGTCTTTGTCACTCACTGACAAATACGTAGCTTCACCTCCGTGGTTAGGTACGCCGAATAAATCTGTACCCTCATCTCCATCAACAAAGCCACTCTTATCGACATTATTAAAAACATCAGGCTGATAGTAACCACGAAACTTGGCAAAACCGGTTAAATTATTGGTAAAACTGAAATTAACATCCACCTCTGCCCTGGTCGCAAATACGTTCCAGTCGTTATCTGTCGAAAGATCTCTTCGGCCGGTGATAATCGTGCCGTCAGGTACACCTCCAAAGTTTTCTAAGAGATCACCTTTAGTAGCATAACTTTTACCGTTGTAGTAATTACCACCCGTAGTATTCGGGTTCTCATTATTGTTTAGTTTATAAGCCATTTCCTGGCGAATAAAGCCCGATACTGAAACATCAAAGGCCGACACGGCAGGCGATACAAAAGCCACCCCCGCTAGCGCCAGCATGGATACGCCAAGCTTTGCTTGTTTTTTATTAATCATTTAACACCCCTATTAATCCAACTTCTTAATTATC
>JAHRWG010000122.1 GCA_019090295.1 Cycloclasticus sp.
CCTGCTTAGTAGCGGATGAGCATGAAATGGGTGCGCATATGGAGCGTATTATGAAAGCAGCTGGTCAAGAAATGCCTGCTTCACTGCCGACCTTTGAAATTAATCCGGAGCATGCATTAATTGCCCGCTTAAAAGATGAAACTGATGATGAGCGCTTTTCAGACTTGACACATTTATTATTTGAACAGGCTTTATTAAGTGAGGGTGGCCAGTTGGAAGACCCAGCAACCTTTGTTCATAGGCTCAATAAGCTTCTTCAATCGTTACTGTAACCACAAAGAATACGTATTGAGTAATACACTAAAAAGGCGGACATTGTCCGCCTTTTTAGTGTTAACGAGCAGGCTAATATTAAAGCCTTAAATGAACGTATAGATGTGGCTTTTGACGATAATACTTAGATAAGTCAGGCGTCACGAAAATAACTGGATGGGTTGTATTTAAACGATTTATTGGCTGGCGTCGACTGGTTCGAATAAGTTTATGGTCATGTGTTTGATAATCATTAGACACTATTGTTCGCCCAAAACGAGCAGAGGTGGTCGGATGTTTATAAGGTTGATGTGACGTTGTTGTCGGCATTTTTTTTACTTTTTCATGCGCTAATATCCCCTGGCTAAATAGCAGGGGAATAATGAAAAAGCTAATACGAATACGTGAAATGGTCATCGTCTTATCCTTTACTGCAAGGCAGGGTTGCTGACTAACAGTATAGGATAAAGTGCGGTTAATGAGTGTGCAGAAACAGAATAAGTGTTAATTCTTCATCCAAGATTGGCGTTATGGAAGCTGAATAACAGTACTGGGTTCCCAGTTGTCAGCCTTATGTTCGGCAACAACCGTTGTATAAACTCCACCGCGCACGTTAAATTCAGCTGATAAACGCATGAAGCGTGGCTGGCAAGCCTTCACTAAATCATTCAAGATTTGGTTGGTAACGGCTTCATGAAAAGCACCTTTATCACGATAAGACCAGACATATAGCTTGAATGATTTTAATTCGATACAGGTTTCATTAGGCACGTACTCAAGGGATAAGGTCGCAAAATCTGGCTGACCTGTTTTGGGGCACAAACAGGTAAATTCTGGTGTGTCTATGCGGATGGTGTAGTCACGATTAATATTAGGGTTTGGGAAAGTTTCTAAGTCGGTGCTAGCTTGTGTGCTCATGGCGGGCTCTATGTTGATTATGAAATGTATATTTTACAATGAATGATAAAACAAGGGGTAAATCTACAGGGTTTTAAATACTGTTTTGGTTTCATGCCGCCTAGCTTGATTAGAAGCGGTTATTGAGCTTTATGAGCAATACACAATCCTGTATGGTTCGCTAATGCGTCTAGAGAAAATTAAACTGGCAGGCTTTAAATCGTTTGTTGACCAAACAACCATCACATTCAGTAGTGATTTGGTTGGGGTTGTTGGCCCGAATGGCTGTGGTAAATCAAATGTAATTGACGCGGTTAGGTGGGTGCTGGGTGAAAGTTCAGCTAAGCACTTAAGGGGTCACCAAATGTCAGATGTTATTTTTAATGGCTCAACAACAAGGAAGCCAGTAGGACAGGCATTTGTTGAACTGGTGTTTGACAATAGTGAAGGAACACTAAGCGGTGAGTTTTCTGAGTATAACCAACTATCATTTAAGCGGTTAATTGGAAGGGATGGGCAGTCAACCTATTTCTTAAACGGTACTCGCTGCCGGCGTAAAGACATTACACAATTGTTTTTAGGGACAGGGCTAGGCCCTCGAAGTTATGCAATTATTGAACAGGGCACTATTGCCCGTTTGGTCGAAGCAACGCCCGCAGAGCTAAGAGCGTTTCTTGAAGAAGCAGCGGGTGTATCAAAATATAAAGAGCAGCGGCGAGAAGCTGAAAATAGAATTGGACACACACGTGAAAATCTAGAACGTCTTGCCGATGTATGTGACGAGGTGGATAAGCAGTGTCAGCATTTAAAAGAACAAGCAGATGTTGCAATCACCTATAAAAATTTCAAGGCGGAAGAGCGAGCGCTGACATCTGAACTACTGGTGTTGAAGTGGCTGGGTTTGGAGGAGCAAAACAAACAGCAGCAGGCGACTATTCAATTATTAACGCTTGATGTTGACCGTTGCGTGGGCGTGCAACGATCGCTAGAAAAAGACATTGAAGTGGAGCGACAGCGGCATTCTGATTGTCGTGATGAACTGGATAAGAAGCAGGGTTCTTTTTACCAGCTAGGTACTGACATTTCGAAGAGTGAGCAAACTCTAAAGCAAACCCAACTTCATAGCCAACAGGTGGATAAGGAGTTGTTGCGTTACAAAAACATCGTTGCCAAAACTGGGGAGAATAAGACGGCTAATAAACAGCAAGTGCTGCAACTAACAGCCGACCTTGATAACGCCAAGCAAGCGGTTCTAGCCCAAGAGACACTTAAAGAGTTAGCAGAGGCAACATTGCTTTCGCATGAAGCTAAAAAACTCATTAGACAAGAAAAATGGCTTGAATATAACGAGTTTTTAGCAGAACCTCGTAGGCAAATAGAGGTAGAAAAAACAAATATTCAGCAGCTAAATAAACAGCTTCTTCAAATTAATCAGTACAGCGAAAGGTTAACCGCTGAGTACCAAGAGCTGAAGCATCAGTTAGAGGGCGAATCCTTACAGCAACAACAAGATGAGCAGCGACAGTTAACGCTGCGGCAACGCGAGGCTGCGGTATTAATAACTCGGTTAACCAAAGAAATAGAGGATTTAAAGAAAAGGCTAAATATCAAGAAAGAAGGGCTGATAAAACAGCAAGCTGAGCAGGCACAAGTGGTGGGCCGGCTTGAATCGATAACAACGCTTTTACAGCGACAATTTGGTGAGACAGAGCAGCAACTTAAACAGTGGTTAGAGTCAGTCAGCTTAAGCGAGGCTCCTTTGTTAATGGACATCATTCAAGTGGATGCTGGTTGGGAAGTGGCCGTTGGCTGTGTGTTAGATAAGTGGTTGCAAGCCGTGTGCGTTAATGATGCTAAGCAGTATATTAGCAAGCCAGGTCTTATGCCAGATGTGAGCCTGATGCTATTTAGTTTAAAGCAGGGCGATGCAAAAGAAATGTTAAGTGAAACCAGCTTAGCTAGGCGAGTCCACTCTGAGAGTACCGTCATAAATATACTGAATGATGTTCATATTGCAGAGTCCGTTGAGCAGGCTAAGATTATAATAAAAGACCTTAAAGCACATGAATCTGTCATTACTCGTGAGGGTACTTGGTTGCATTCAGATGGTGTTTTTTTTAGTCCTCCAGAAAAAAATAAAAGCACGTTGTTGCTGGCGAAAGAAAAGGGATTGCTGGTCAATACAATAGAATCATTGGTATCCACTTTAATCATGGATGCTGCTCTTTTAAAGGGAATAGAGGAAGGTTTATTAGATAAAGAGAGTGCAATGCGCGAACTGAGCCTTGAAGATAGCCAGTGGACCAAGCAACTATCTTTACTGGAGGCAAAAATACATGCTAAAGAAGCGACAATAAAGCATGCCAATGAGCGGTTGGTTAAGGTTAAAAAGGATTTAATGCGGGTGGAGGGTGAGTCTTTAATTATCAATAAGAATCTGGCCAATGCTAATGAGGGACTTAGCTTGGCTCATAAGACTGCGGAGGAAATGAGCCAAAAGGGGAAGGATTTACAGGTGTCTGCTGATCAGGAAGGTGTCTTGTTTGAAGCAGCTAAAAAGGATTTAGCTGACGCTGTCGATCAGTTACATCAATTTATGGTAAATGTAGAGGTTCATAATTCCTCGCTAGCGCTTATTCAGCAAAAAACACGCGCAGAAGATGAGCAATATATAGAGGCAAGGCGGCAAATGAGTGACCTCCTCCAGCAGCAGAAAAAGCTTGTTATGCCTGCTAAGTTGCAAGAAGGAGAGTTGGCGAAATCGATTGAAAAGCATGCCGCGCTTGATAAAGAACTGACGCGCGATAAAGAAAACCTTCTTAAGGTAGAATTGGCTATTAAAGCTATTGAAGCCAAACGTAATATAGCATCTGCAAGTGTGGAGAAGGCAAGAGAGAAAGGCTCCCTTTCAAAAATCAGTCATCAAGATGTTCTTGTTAGGCAGCAGTCCTTACTTGAGCAGTTAGACGTGCTAGGGTTCAATATTGAAGGGTCGATGGCGCAGTTACCGGTTGATGCAGACGAAAAGGCTTGGCAAAATAAGTTACTGATATTGGGCCAAAAAACAACTCAGTTAGGCGCTATTAACCTTACCGCCATCGATGAATACTCTGTGCAATTAGAGCGCCAGAAATACCTGAGCAATCAAGAGCAAGATTTGACTCAATCGCTGTTGATTCTTGAAGGTGCAATTGACAAAATAGATAAAGAAAGTAAGCGCCTATTTCAATTAACGTTTGATAAAGTTAATGCTGGCTTTGGGCGGCGGTTTCCTAAACTATTTGGTGGCGGATGCGCCTATTTGAAATTAACTGAGTCAGGTTTGTCTGACGCAGGTATTAGCGTTATGGCACAACCACCTGGAAAGCGAAATAGTTCTATTCACTTATTGTCAGGTGGTGAAAAATCATTGGTCGCAGTTGCTTTGGTGTTTGCTATCTTTGATTTAAATCCAGCTCCATTTTGTATGTTAGACGAAGTAGATGCGCCGCTTGATGAGGCGAATGTAGGGCGTTTTTGTGAATTGGTTAAAGACATGTCAGAACATGTTCAAATGATTTTAATTACCCACAACAAAGTGACCATGGAAATAGCGCATCAATTATCAGGTGTCACCATGAAAGAGCCGGGGGTATCTCGTGTGGTGTCGGTTGATCTTGATGTAGCAACAAAAATGATTAATGAAAATATTAATGTTTGAGGAACGATAATGGAAGAAAACTCATTAAGGCTTATTTTATTAGGGATAGGCGCACTGATTTTGCTGGCTATTTATGGATATGATTTTTTTAAAAAAAAGTCACTAAGGCGCGTTGAAGAGGTAGATGTTGTTCAAGAGGATCAGACCGATCATGCGCTCTTAAATACGGGTGGGTTTTCAGCGATTCCAGCCGATGAGGCGGTGGATGACAATGTTTCGACTGCAGATGAAAAAGATGTGCCCCTAATACCCGCGGATGAGGTACTGGATATGGTTGAGGTGCCTCACGATGAACAGGTGCCCATTGCTAGCCAGGCGATGGTTGTTCAGTTGATTGTGTTAGCAAAAGACGGTTTGCCAATGAAGGGCGATTTATTGTTGAGTGCTTTTAGCGACCTAGGCCTTAAATATGATGATATGGGTATTTATCATCGGGCCGAACAGCTTGATGATAAATGTTTGCCGTTATTTTATATTGCCAATAGGCTTGAACCAGGTACGTTTCCAGTGGGGCAAATGGAAGGGTTCGAGTCCACAGAATTAGTGCTGTTTTTTCAGACCAGTGCGACCCTCGATGCTGGGAAGGCATTTATGGAGATGCTTGATGTAGCGGGTGATTTAAGTCAACGTTTTAGTGCCACACTGTTATCTGACAATATGGAAGAGTTGAGTATAGAAAAAATATCCAGCATTCAATTAGAACTGTCTGAGCTAGCCTAGTGATGATAAATAAGAGTGACGTGTCGGTACGCATTGACCAACTACGTGCGGATATTAATCGGCATAATCAGAGTTATTATCAGTTTGATTCGCCTAATATCCCAGATGCGGATTTTGATGATTTAATGCAAGAGCTAGAGGCACTTGAAGAAAAACACCCTGAGCAGATAACACCTGACTCGCCAACTCAGCGAGTAGGCTCTGAGCCAATTTCTGAATTTCAGCAAGTGACGCACCTGATGCCTATGTTATCGCTTAATAACGCATTTAGTGATGAAGACTTTTCCGCCTTTGATAAACGACTGGCCGACAGATTGGTTGCTGGGGTGGATATTGAATATATGGTGGAACCTAAACTGGATGGTTTGGCTATTTCTTTAATTTATGAAGGTGGCCAGTTGACGCGTGCAGCGACCAGAGGGGATGGCCAGATTGGCGAAGATGTAACCGAGAATATTAAAACAATAGGGTCAATTCCTTTGATCCTCAGAGGGGAAGGTGTGCCCAGTAAGGTTGAAATTCGTGGAGAGGTTTTTATGCCGCTACTTGGGTTTAGTCAACTTAACTCAACAGCGGAGAGTTTGGGTGAGAAACCTTTTGCAAATCCAAGGAATGCAGCGGCGGGTAGCCTAAGGCAGTTAGACTCAAAAGTAACGGCCAGTAGGCCTTTGGCCTTTTATACCTATGGTATGGGAGTGATAGAAGGCTTAGATGCGCCCGCTACTCAGCAAGAGGCTTTTAATTTGTTCGCACAATGGGGGTTACCAGTGTGTGATCAAGTCACTGTTGTTCGTGGAGTGTCGGGATGTCATGAACGATACCAGTGGTTGGCTTCCCAGCGCCCGAATTTACCGTATGAGATTGATGGGGTGGTGTATAAAGTAAATAGCTTTTCACAACAAGATTTAGTCGGGTCAGTTTCACGTGCACCTCGGTGGGCTATCGCGCGAAAATTCCCAGCTCAAGAAAAAATGACTACCGTGTTAAGTATCGATGTACAGGTAGGCCGGACGGGGGCTATTACACCCGTTGCTAGATTGGCACCTGTGTTTGTTGGCGGAGTAACGGTCACTAATGTGACACTGCATAATGAAAGTGAGATGCAGCGTAAAGATATTCGGGTAGGCGATACTGTTGTTGTAAGGCGTGCGGGAGATGTCATTCCTGAAATTGTGGCCGTTGTTATGGATAAACGACAAGCCAGCTTTCAGCCCTTTGTATTCCCGAGCCGATGTCCTGTGTGTGATTCCCCAGTGGAGCGGGTAGAAGGTGAGGTGGTGGCGCGTTGCTCAGCAGGGTTGTTTTGTGCGGCACAAGTTAAAGAGTCGATTAAACACTTTGCCTCAAGAAAGGCCATGGATATTGAAGGCCTAGGGGATAAGATAGTTGAGCAGTTGGTCCAGGCAGAGCTGGTTAAAACACCTGCTGACCTTTTTGAATTAACGCGGACTGATGTGTTAACGCTTGATCGAATGGCTGATAAATCTGCTGATAAACTAGTGTTAGCAATTGCTAATAGTCGTGAAACAACGTTCGCAAAATTTTTATATGCCCTAGGTATAAGAGAAGTTGGAGAGGTGACGGCTTTAAGTTTGGCGAATCATTTTAGTGATTTAACGGCATTGCAAACAGCAACCGTAGACGATTTGAAACTAGTTACTGATGTAGGGCCGATTGTTGCTCAGCATATCGTTTCGTTTTTTCTACTAACGCATAACCGTGAAGTTGTCGAGAAACTCCGCTCGTTAGGTGTTTATTGGCCGGCTGTTCATCAGCAGCATAGGGATGCTGAACCGCTTTTTGGCAAAGTGTTTGTCCTAACCGGAACTCTGTCAACAATGAGTCGTCAGGAGGCTAAAGAGGCTTTGCAAAATAAGGGGGCGAAAGTAACCTCTAGCGTCTCAAAAAAAACAAACTTTCTAGTTGCAGGCGAAGAGTCTGGTTCAAAACTTAAAAAAGCACTATCATTAGGAGTGGAGGTTTTGTCTGAGCAAGAATTTGCCCAGCTGATTAGTTAATGGTTAACACTATAAATATATATGGATATCAATTTAGAAACCCGTGTTTGCATGCTAGAAAGCCATATGGATGGCATGATATCGCGTGCGAAAAGAAATGAAGAAATGCTTAAACGTTTCCAGGACTTGGAAATGCGACTCTTATCGGTTAATTCACTACGAGAGCTTATAGAGCATGTTCATGATGATGCAAAAATAGTTTTTGACTTATCTTCACTGTCCTTGGTCTTATCTGACCCTAGAGGGGAGTATCAGCAGTTTTTGTCAGAAGATGGTTTCAAGTTTGAAGAATATCCCAGTGTTATTTTAATAAATGATAAGGATTTATTAGCAGAAAAGCTTGGTTTTTCTCAGCGAATTATTCTGGGTGAAGGGAAAAGTATTCTAGCCAAAGAGTTTTGGGGTGAAGGACTTCCTTTGCCATTAACCGTTGCTATTGTTCCCCTGCAAAGACGAGGCGTGTACTTAGGATGTTTAGTTTTTGGCAGTGATGACACAACACGTTTCCAAGCCGATATGGCCACTTACTTCCTAGAGTGTTTAGGTAAAGTGCTGAGTGTCTGTATGGAAAATAGTTTGAACTATGAGCAGCTAAGACGTAGTAGCCTATTTGACACATTAACAGGTGTCAATAACCGTCATTTTTTTGAGCAGCGAATGGATGAGGAAATTAAGCGCTCGATAAGAACAGGGGATCAGCTGTCGTGTCTTTTCATAGATATCGATTTTTTCAAGAAGGTGAATGACGAGTATGGGCATCAAGCGGGTGATGTGGCCTTGAAGTTGGTGGCTAACTGTTTAAGGCAACAGTTAAGAG
>JAHRWG010000123.1 GCA_019090295.1 Cycloclasticus sp.
CCGGTACCTAATAAATAAACAGGTTTGTTTGGGAAATCCTTGGCCCGCTCGCTGGACACCATAATAACAGCGCCGCCACCATCGGTGACTAAACAGCAGTCTAATAAAGAGATGGGGTCACTGATCATTCTTGAATTTAGAACGTCACTCCGCGACAAATCATCACGCGCGAAAGCTTCAGGGTTTAATTGTGCCCATTGCCTTGCAGCAACGGCAACATCAGCCATTTGCTCGCGAGTCGTTCCGTATTGATGCATATGCCTTGCTGCAGCAAGTGCATATGAGCTGATCGGGTAGCGAGGTTTGTAAGGAATTTCATAAGTTTGCTGCTCAGACATGGTCGCTAGCTTACCGCCTGCGGTACGCTGATTGCTGCCGTAGCAAATAAGGGCAACTTCACATAGGCCATTTTTAATGGCCATAGCCGCATTAAGTGTATGCGCCACAAATGATGAACCACCGACCATACTGCCATCGGAAAATTTTGGTTTAATGCCCAAATACTCTGCAGTACTTAATGTCGGCATAAAGTGATATGACGAACCGGTAAATAAGCCATCAATGTCAGACAGTTTTAATCCAGCATCATCTAAGGCATTGTGTGTTGCCTCAGTTAGAATATCTAAAGGTGATCGACCAATGGCTTCACCGCAGCCAGCTAAACCCACGCCGACGATGGCTGATGAGCCTCTTAATTCATGTGCCATATTAAACCTCGCTCACTGGGGTGAAAAGCACAAAGGGCTCGTCACTGTCGTTATTAATTAAAACCTGCACGGTGTCACCAATACTAACGGCCTGTGCCTCGACTCCCTCAACACGGCTCATTAATCTTGGGCCTTCAGCTAAGGTAATGAGGCTAACATTATAATCACCGCCTCTTTCAGCTTTGCGTCGAATAGTGGTGGTTGAGTACACCTCTCCCAGTCCGGATAGTTTCTCCCATGTTAAGTTGAAGCCGCCACAATGAGGGCATACTACTCGTGGAAAAAAATGAAACTCACCACAATCTAAACACTTAGGTAGCGAAAAATTGTTGTTTTTTAAATGATCTTTGTAGACTTGGTCTGGCCCTGGACCCGTAAATTTTTTGTTCGTTAGTGCCATTTAATAACCTCCCAGTTTTATGCCTATATGCTGTTCTAAATAGGCTTACATAAAGCATGAATTCTAACATCTGTTATGTTAATATTCCATTAATTTTTTTAGAGTAGCCCTTATGCAAACAAAGCCCCCCTTACTTTTTTCACCCTGGCGAAAACGTGAACTTGATCTTAATAATAGGATCATGATTTCACCGATGTGTACCTATCAAGCAGAGACGGATGGTCTTGTTCATGATGGTCACCTCGTACATTATGGGCAATTTGCACTTGGTGGTGCTGGCCTTATTATGGTTGAAGCCACCGCTGTTGAAGCACGCGGACGAATCAGCTCCGGAGACCTTGGGTTGTATTCAGATCAACAAATACAACCGATGGCCCGATTAGTAGACTACCTTCATCTTCAAGGCTCCAAAGTGGGGGTTCAATTGGCGCACGCGGGCATTAAAGCATCGACTCGCTCGCCATCAGATGGCGGCTTATTTTTAGATCAAAGTGACCATGAAAAGGGGTTGACACCCTGGTTAACTGTTGGACCAACTGATGAACCTCTAGCACCCGGTTGGCCAACACCTAAAGCTTTAACTATCAATGAAATAGAAGTCATTATTAATGCCTGGGGTGAAGCTGCTAAACGTGCGCATTTAGCCGGTGTCGATGTACTTGAAATTCATGGGGCACACGGCTACCTAATCAGTCAATTCCTCTCGCCTATCTGCAATGCACGGTCGGATGAATACGGTGGAGATACAGGGAGAGTTAAACTGGCTTTAGACATTACAAAATCTATCCGTAAGAATTGGCCGGCATCCAAACCGTTGTTCTTTAGAATGTCTGTTATTGAAGGAGTTGATATCGGCTGGAACCTGGATGACTCTATCAAATTAACAAATGAACTCGAAGCGCTGGGTGTTGATCTAATCGACTGCTCAAGTGGCGGTGTTAAAATTGGTATGCAAGGTCAGTATGCATTACCTAGACAACGTAATTACCAGGTGTTTTTAGCTGAGGCTATCAAAGAAAAAACCGCTATTGCTACAGCAGCTGTTGGGATGATCCTTGATCCTCAGCAGGCTGAAGATATTTTGCAAGCCCATCAAGCAGACCTTATTGTTATTGGACGAGCAGCCCTTAATGATCCTTACTGGCCTCGTCATGCTGAACAACATTTCTTATCAAATCAAGATATGGCGCCTTGGGCAACAAATTATGGTTGGTGGTATGAACGCTGGGCAAAAGCCTTAAATGTTTAAAAAATTCTGGGGTAGGAAAGGATGAAGCCATCCATACAAGAAAAAATGCGACCAAATAACTGTTTTGGTTGCGGGCATGATAACCCTTATGGTTTACGCATTAAAAGTTACTGGGAAGGTGATACATCTGTTTGTAGATGGACACCTGAGGAATTCATGATTGGGCCACCAGATTGCTTATATGGGGGTATTTCTGCAAGCCTTATAGACTGTCACTCTGTCAACACCGCGCTGTCTTTTGCACATGAGAAATCTGGCAATTCCGAACAATATGACCGACGTATCCAAATGGTGACCGGTACGCTCACCATTAAATACCTAAAACCGGTCCCGATGGAGGAGGTTGAGTTGCGAGCCGTTATTCAGTCAGTCGATAGAAGGAAATACATGGTTAAAACAGAACTTTTAAGTAAAGGAGTGGTTTGTGTGACTGGAGATGTTATCGCCATTCGTATTGACCAGGAGCAAACTGAATAACAACATAAGATGGTCATTGATTTACGCCTAATAATGTCGTTAAAATAACAAGTGTTAGGTAATGTTACCTAGTAGGCGCTTGTCACCCATATCACTATAATTAAGGATAAGATGTTTAAAGATAACCCCAGCGAATGGCCATTAAGTGGTATTCGTGTATATGAAATAGGAACGAGCGTTGCTGCACCCTTTGGAACATGGATTCTCGCCGCCCTAGGTGCTGAAGTCATTAAAGTTGAACCAGAAGGGCGTGGAGATGATTGCCGGCATTGGGGGCCTCCATTTTGGAATGGCACGTCGGCAATGTTTCAAGCACTTAATCGCGATAAGAAATCAATAACAGTCGACCTTAGCAACCAAGAAGACAAGGCTTGGTTGAAGAACGAGCTAGTCACGCAGGCAGATGTGGTGCTTCAAAATATGCGCCCAGGAAAAATTGCTGCGTTAAACCTAGGAGCAGACGATTTACTTAAAGAAAACCCTACTTTAATTTATTGTAATATTTGGGCATTTGGTAAAACTGGACCGATGTCCGAGAAGCCAGGTTACGACCCTTTAATGCAAGCATATAGTGGCCTGATGGGGTTGAATGGTGAAGAAGGCCGCCCACCCGTTAGAATTGGTACCTCAGCCATTGATATGGGGACAGGTATGTGGAGCGCCATCGGCATCATTTCAGCATTATATAAACGCCAATCAACTGGAGAAGGTTGTGTTGTTGACACTGCCCTATATGAAACCGCCTTAAGTTGGATGAGTTATCACATCGCTGGTTACCATGCAACAGGCGAACTTCCAACACCTCAAGGGTCAGGGGTTCAAGGCATCGCGCCATACCAGGCCTATGAGTGTTCAGATGGGTACTTGGTCGTAGCCGCTCCTAATAACAAGTTATTTGATTTACTTAAAGGTGTTATGGGCAGCCCTGAATGGGCCAACGAGGCTCGTTTTGAAACAAATCCCAAGCGGTTTGAAAATAAGCCTGAGCTGAACCGATTAATGACCGATATTTTGGTCAAAGAAACCAGGATGCACTGGCAAACAAAGCTTGATCAGGTTGGTATTCCCAACTCACCCATTCAGAAAGTTGATGAGGTGTTGGACGACCCACAAACTCAAGCACTGGGCATTGTTCAAGAATCTGTAGAGCATGCTATGAAGTTAGTCGGTTTACCTATTCAATTTAACGGCCTAAGACCACCCTTAAAAAATGAAGCAC
>JAHRWG010000124.1 GCA_019090295.1 Cycloclasticus sp.
CTGATGTATCGCTGGCTGATTTTGCTGGTAAGAAGAAATTGATCAGTATTGTGCCGAGTCTTGATACCCCGGTTTGTCAATTATCGACTAAAAAATTCAATGAGCATGCAAAGGCGCACCCGAATGCGGTGATTTTAATTGTGGCTGCCGACTTACCTTTTGCGATGGCACGTTTTTGTGGCGCTGAAGGCTTAGACAATGTGCAGACCTTATCGATGATGCGAGGGCGCAAATTTGCCAAAGATTACGGTGTATTTATTGAAGATGGCCCTTTTAAGGGTATTACCGGTCGAGCGTTGCTCGTATTGGATGAAAATAACACTGTGATCAGCTCAGAGTTGGTACGAGAAATTGCCGATGAACCTAATTACGACGCGGCATTAGCCAAATTAAATTAACAAGAAGAGACGACCATGCTGATATTTGAGCAATCTCACCAAGGCAGAGCCTCACACGCTCAATTGCCCAACGACACCGACACCCCTTCATCGCTTCCAGCAGCTGCTTTAAGAACTAGCAAGCCGACGCTGCCTGAAGTGTCTGAAATGCAAGTGGTGCGTCATTTTACCCGTTTATCACAAAAAAACTTTTCGATAGACACCCATTTCTACCCATTGGGTTCATGCACCATGAAATACAACCCACGTGCTTGTAATACCTTGGCTAGTTTGCCCGAGTTTACTGGCCGGCACCCACTAGGCCCTAGCCAGCATGGGCAAGGTTTTTTAGCGTGTATGTATGAACTGCAAGGCATGTTGAAAGACGTGACTGGTATGCAAGCGGTATCGTTGTCACCTGCCGCAGGCGCGCAGGGCGAGTTTGCTGGCGTTGCAATGATCAAAGCCTATCACGATGAACGCAATGATACGGCGCGCTGTGAAATATTAGTACCCGATGCCGCGCACGGTACCAACCCTGCATCGGCAGTGATGTGTGGTTATAAAGTTCGTGAAATACCAACGGGCAAAAACGGCGATGTTGACCTAGAGGCTTTAAAAGCCGCCGTTGGTCCACAAACAGCCGGTATTATGCTGACAAATCCCAGTACCTTGGGTGTGTTTGACCGTAAAATTAAAGACATTGCCGATACTGTACATAAGGCCGGTGGCCTATTGTATTACGATGGTGCCAATCTAAATGCCATTTTAGGCAAGGTGCGTCCCGGTGATATGGGCTTTGATGTGATTCATATGAATTTACACAAGACCTTCTCTACACCGCATGGTGGTGGCGGGCCTGGCGCTGGCCCTGTTGGGGTTAGTAAGCGTTTAAAACCGTATTTGCCAGTGCCTATTATTGGTAAAAAAGAGGGGCAATACGTGCTATTAGATGAGCATGATTACCCGCAAACAATCGGTCGAATGTCTGCATTTGCAGGCAACGCAGGGGTGTTATTACGGGCCTATATTTATGCAAAAATGCTCGGCCGCGAAGGCATGTCACGAGTGGCAGAGTTTGCCACCTTAAACGCAAACTACATGTTAAAGCGCTTAATGGACGTTGGTTACGATGCGGCTTACCCAGACCGTCGTGCAACCCACGAGTTTATTTTGACGCTTAAAAAACAAGCCAAGGAACTCAACGTTACCGCGATGGATGTGGCGAAGCGATTATTGGACTATGACTTCCATGCACCAACCACGTATTTCCCGCTGTTGATTGCTGAATGTTTACTGATTGAGCCAACCGAAACCGAGGCAAAAGAAACCTTGGATGATTTTATCGACACCATGGCAAAGATTTTAGATGAAGCTAAAGAAGACGCGCAACTGCTAAAGCAAGCGCCTTATACCTTGCCTGTCAGACGGCTAGATGATGTTAAGGCGGTTAAGCAATTAGACGTTGTGTGGAAAAAATAAAAGGACATAGCATGAGCACGTTGCAGGATAAAAGAAACCAGCCTAATTCAGCATTAATTTGCGGGTCAATGGCGTTTGATACGATTATGGTCTTTCCAGACCAGTTTAAAAACCATATCTTGCCTGATAAAGTGCACATGTTGAATGTGTCCTTTTTTGTACCCGAGCTACGCCGTGAATTTGGTGGCTGTGCGGGTAATATTGCTTACAATTTGCACTTATTAGGTGAAACCGCCTTACCGATGGCAACGGTCGGTAAAGACTTTGCATCGTATGCCGATTGGATGACGAAAACAGGTGTGAGCCAGGACTATTTAACCGTATTGGATGATGAGTTTACGGGGCAAGCCTATATCACCACAGATACCGATGATAACCAAATCACCGCGTTTCACCCTGGAGCCATGGGGCAAGCCGAACTCAATAAAGTTCCTACAGGTGCGGGCATTACAATTGGTATCGTGTCGCCAGATGGCAAGGCAGGCATGATCGAACATGCCGAGCAATTTTTAGCCGCGGGCATCCCTTTTATTTTTGACCCAGGCCAAGGCATGCCAATGTTCGATGGTGATGAGTTAAAGGCATTTATTCAACAAGCGACTTGGGTGACACTTAACGATTATGAAGCCGCCATGCTGCAAGACAAAACCGGCTTATCAGCCGATGAAATTGCAGCGCAAGTAGAGGCGCTGATTATTACTAAAGGTGCCGAGGGTTCGGTGATTTATACCGAATCAAAACAGATTGATATTCCACCAGCAAAAGCAGTTGCGTTAATTGACCCGACAGGTTGTGGAGATGCTTACCGTGGCGGATTAATCTATGGGCTAATGAATGACCTTGGTTGGGAAAAAACTGGTCGACTAGCGGGCTTAATGGGCGCGATTAAGATTGCCCATGCAGGTACCCAAAACCACCTAGTCACTCTAGATGACATTAAAGCGCAGTATGTTGAGCAGTTTGGTGAGGCCTTTTAACGTACTGCTTGTGCTAGGCAGTTCGACAAGTATTTTATGAGGTTTTCTCGCTTTATATTGGCATAAATCTCACCTAGGAAGCCGCTTAACGATCAATAAAGAAGCTCAGCGCGTTAGCGCCCTTAATGTGGGAGACAGTCTAGCGTAGTTTAAAAAGTGCAAGGGTGGAAACAGTAGCGTGAACCACTATAGCCAATCACAGACAAATGTAAGAAATAATGAATAAAAAAATTGAATTGTTAGCGCCTGGTGGTGATGTAGAGGCGATTAAAGCCGCTGTCGTTGCAGGTGCTAATGCCGTGTATTGTGGGCTAGATATATTTAATGCGCGCAACCGTGCAACGAACCTTTCTTTTGATGATTTATGTGGGGTTTTACGCTTAGCCCATCAGCACCATTGCCAAGTGTTTTTAACGCTTAACGTCGTTATTCTTGAGCAAGAAATGCTGGCTTTAATAAAGCTGCTAAACAAGCTTGTAAATACGGGCCTTGATGGCATTATCGTACAAGACTTAGGGGTGTTTAATGTCGTAAAAAAACACTTTCCAAGCCTCGACTTGCACGCCTCGACTCAGTTAACGACACACAATGAAGGGCAAATACAATTTCTTAGTAAGGTGGGTGCTTCTCGGGTTAACTTATCGCGCGAATTAAACCTTGGAGAGGTAAAAAGCCTTACTGCTTTTGCACATGATCATAACGTTTTGACGGAAGTGTTTGTGCATGGCTCACTGTGTATTGCGTTTTCTGGTCAGTGCTATTCAAGTTCTGTTAGCGTAGGTAACTCAGGTAATCGAGGCCGTTGTAGTCAAGCCTGTCGGGATGAATATGAAACCACTGCCACTGGTAACAACTTCCCGCTTAATCTGAAAGATAATTCAGCCTATTTTGATTTACCTGAACTGGTGGACGCAGGGGTTGATTCATTAAAAATAGAAGGGCGTATTAAAGGCGCGCATTATGTTTATACAGTGGTCGATAGCTGGCGTAAACAAATGAACAAATTTGAAGAAACGGGGCGCTTATTGGAGGATGGATCGAATTTACATAAAGTCTTTAATCGTGACTTCACTAATTCATTCTTAACGGGCAATCTCACCAAAGACATGTTTATTGATAACCCACGAGACCATAGTGTTAAACATGCGGTGACAAAAAGCCAAGCGGTCTCAATAGTACACATTCAAAAAGCAAAGCAAGGCCTTTACGATGATAAAAATAAACTGGGTGATGAGTTAGCGGAAAAAATTAAAAGCTTAAGCATTGCTAAGCAACCACTCAAGCTGATTTTCTCAGGAAAACCCGATGAACCGTTAATGTTAACCCTACAGGTAAAAGGCAGCGGCGATGGGGCAGAGACGACGTATGTGATTGAATCCAATGAGCGATTAAAAAAGGCGGCACAATCAACACTTGATTCAGAGGCAATAAAAAAACGTTTTAAAGGCTTTAATAATGCGCGATATACGATTGAAAGCATTGATTTCAATGGTTTAGCCGAAAACCTAAGTCTTCCCTTTAAGGCATTAGCTCAAATGAAGAGTGAAGCCGCATTCATCTTGAATGACTGTAAAGACGTGGTGGCGGAAGTGAATGTTCCCGCATTGATTAACCACCCAAAAGAAGCAAGTGTTAAGCCGTCTATGTCCATTCTAATAGCGGATGAAAAAGACCTGCATTTATGTGATGCGACGAAGGCAGATATCTACTTTAAACTACCTGAAAGCTTCAAAAAAGGCTGTACTAAATACATTGATATTTTGTTACAAAACCCGCGTTTAATACCGTGGTTTCCTGCCGTGCTTATTGGTAAAGATTACCTTGAAGCGGTTAATATTCTCAAGCAGGTACGGCCTAAACGTATTGTTACAAATAATACAGGTATTGCTTATCAAGCATTTGACATGCAGATAAGTTGGATAGCAGGACCGTTTTTAAACACCACTAATTCGTATGCCTTGTTAACGTTACAAGAAGAGCTAAATTGCTCCGGTGCCTTTATTTCTAACGAAATTAACCGAATGCAAATTAAAAGAATTGCACGGCCAAAAAACTTTAAGCTGCTATACAGTATTTATCACCCCATTTTAATGATGACCAGCCGCCAGTGCTTTTTTCAACAAACCGTAGGCTGTAAAAAACCAAGTATCGAAGATGGCTGCATGCTCAAGTGTCAAAAGGCGACGACCATTACCAATGTGAAAGGTATCTCCTTTGCCATTGATAAGCAAAAAGGTGGTTACCCCAGTATTTA
>JAHRWG010000361.1 GCA_019090295.1 Cycloclasticus sp.
CTACAGCACGTCTCTGTAAATTAGCAGTAACCTTTAATGGTGAAACGGCATTAGGAACATCAAGTTCGCAAGTAAGATCAAGGGTTTTTACCAGTCCTTCACAATCATCCTTCACACGAGAAACAGGATCGCGCGTATGCTTTTGGCTCAAACGTAAGGATACCGGAACAGCGAGGGTGCGGCTCATTATCAAACACAAATCTCTGGCCTCTTGATGCCAACTTACAACCGTATTAATTACGTCAACAGAGGTTTTAGATAAAGTAGAACCACTTCGAACTGATGTCGTAACATCTTTCCATTCTTTATTCATGCTAGTAAATTCTGATACTCCGACACTATCATGGTCGTAATAGCGAACCATTTCATTTAACAAGAAGCGCTGATCTTCATCCTCAACTGCCATAGATTTCAACAACAAAATAGCCTCAGTTAAAATAAACATCCATGAAAAATGGAACAGATTGACTCCCTTGAGCTCAGATTTCTTAAAATTAATAGGATGATGTGCCGGGATTGCTGAATACTGATTAGAAAGCGTAATAACAGCATCAATTTTATATTTTTGAGCCAGAGCCAAATAATCTTTTATTTGTTGTGCATCTAATTCAGCGTTTCCAATTTTAGCTTCTACAAGTGCGCTCCATTTAGTGCGGCCAGTATTAATAATAATGAGACCATCTGGTCTCAATTTCTCTTTGCCTAACTTATCTTTGAGAACTACTTCTGTGTATACTTCAATATTTGCACGAGTACCTATTCGCAAACCAATGGCCCCAAACATAACCTGTGCAAATTCATGAACCGCCGATAAATTAGCGAGCAAAACAGATGTGGCTCTTCCTTCTTTTTTACCTTCTGATCCTACAGGAATTAACCTTGCCTGTTCTCCAGTTGCCACAAATTCAGGTAATGTCTTTTTGGTTATTGCCATTTTAGTTCCTTTTATTCTTCTTTATTGAGTATATTTTTTGCCGCAGACAAAAGAATTGCCAGTTCATCTTTTGTTGTTTGTCGTAACCGACCAAGTCCAATAACTAAAGCCATTTGACCAATTAAATCAGGGTTTCCTTCTTTCACAACAGAAACTGCAACGCCTAATTTTTCAGGATATGGTACTTCTGCCCAGCTACGTTCACTATCTTTTTTAGTTCCATTAAAATCGCATACCTCTATTATTTTTTCACCTTCTGGCCAAAACACAGTCTGCTGGTCTGGTGTTTTGTTATAATTACGCGTTTTAGAAATTGCAGTCCATACCTGCTTCTTGATCTGAGAACCTGTTCTTTGAAACCCATGGGCGCGTGCAATCTTTGTACTTAAATATTTAAAAGTAATAGGCCCAGTTTGATCTATAAACCGCTTAGCAATCACTTCAATAATAGGAACATACTCATCATCATAAAAACGATCAGCAGAAAGTAATTTTTTTATCTTTTCTGGTAAAATATTCTTATTTATTATTGAATCTGGATTTTCTTGAACAAATGAAACAACATTGTCACTTACTGAACTATCAAGCCCATCTACAATAGAGGTCTTTTCAGATTTTTTCTTTGCTCCCAGCTTCTTCTCCACTTCTTTTTGTCTGTCATTTTCTAACAACTGGTTTAAACACTCATCTACTCGCTCGATTGTCTTCTTTGCATCGTTCCAATAGTCTGTTGACCATATGCGCACAAGACTCCAACCAAGGTTCTCTAATATTGCATGACGCACACGATCCCTGTCTCTAGCAGATGGAGAACTGTGATAGGTTGCTCCATCACACTCTATACCAGCGAGGTATTTTCCGGGATGGTCTGGATGCACAACACCCAAATCAATACGAAATTTCGACACCCCTATTTGAGTATGAACTGTCCATCCTTTATTGCGTATTGCCTCTGCTATAGCCTCTTCAAGATCTGAATCGTAAGTATCCATACCTCCAACGCTTAAAACAGCTTCCCCTAAAGCCGAGGGTCCCCTCTCCGCAAACTCAAGATAATGCTTAAGATCGCGTACAGCACGAGCAGATGTTCTTGTTAAATCAATCATAGATGGATCGAAACTAGCAAAAATCAAAACTTCTGATGTTGCACGAGTAATCGCAACATTAAGCCGTCTTTCGCCGCCCTTACGATTAAGAGGGCCAAAGTTCATAGACATTGTTGATGCGCCAGGTGCATCTGGGCCATAGCCCACACTTAATAAGATTACATCCCTTTGATCGCCCTGAACTGTTTCTAAGTTCTTTACAAATACTGGCTCTTCAGCATCATCAACAAAAAAACGTTCTAGATCTGGGTTTTGTCGCCGTTCATGATCCAGAAGATCATCAATTAATCGTTGTTGCTCAGAGTTCAGAGTAACAACACCAATGCTAAATTGATTCAATTCCTCATTATTTAGTCGCCTAACCACTTCTTGAACTATGGCTTTAGCCTCATCAGGGTTGGTTCGACCTCGCCCTCTTTGATATAAGCCATCACACTTGACAAACGATACTGCGCTCTGCTTAGTCTCTGCAGAGGGGTATGTCACCAAATCACCCTTATAATATCTGTGATTGGAGAAAGCGATCAGGCTCTCATGGCGGCTTCTATAATGTCCTGTAAGCCTATGCAGTTTAACGCTAGCTGCCAGTGCTTCGTCCAAAATACTTTCAAGGTCATCAAAGTCTCCGTCTTCTTCTTGATCGTCAGAGGCTGCTCTATCAAAGAAACTTGTTGGAGGCATTTGCTTAGGATCACCAACGACAATTACATTCTTACCCCGCGCAATGGCACCTATCGCATCCCACACAGTAATTTGCGATGCTTCGTCAAAAACCACTAAATCAAATAGACTACTGTCCGCTTCTAAGAACTGAGCAATTGAAAGGGGACTCATCAGAAGGCAAGGAGTTAAAGATGTCAAAGCACCGCCCATTTCATGAACAAGCTGCCGCACAGGTTTATGACGCATTTTCTTTTGTAGTTCTCTTTGTAAAACCCCATAACCGGGTGCTCGGGTTTTATCTTGGGGATCAGGTATATCGCCACTTAGTTTTGCCCGTATATAATCTACGGACAACGCAGACATTTTTTGATCGAGCGTTCTAAATGCACCAATCTTATCTTCGTGTTCCAAAGCAGAGAAAGTTCTTAATTCTGTTCGTTGATCTTGAAGAATGGGAGCAAGCCAAACACAATAAGCTGTTTTGAATGCATCCAGAGAACCCGCCGGCTCCACAACTTGATTTTCAAGCGCGTGTACTAAGCCTAAGAGCCCAATGGCTTCAGCTTCTCGACAAACAGCTTGCCACCTGCACCAAGCATTAATACGCGGCTGCATTTCAATCATTGAATTGGCTTTTTGTCTTAATTCTTCAATATTTTGATTGCTATCGCTAACACCATCAATTTCTACGATGAACTCATTATATATTTTTTCAAAAGAATTCATTTTCTCTTGTAAATCAATCGCCGAAGAAGAAATAGGCATACCTTCTTGCAGCAGTTCCCGGCCCTCAATAAATGTTTTTTGTACTTTCTGACGCAACCTACTCAAATCGTCGACATTCTCAATAATCAAGGCCATGGCTTTTCTAATGGCTTTAGCGGCACCAAGACTTTCAACGGATTTTTCAATATTTGTTTGCAAATCTTTCCATGGCGTATTTGGAGGAAGTTCCGACGCAATTTGACGCATCTGTAATCTTTTATCTTGAAGCCTCTTTAGAATAACAAGGTCTTTCTCAACATTCGGATTAGAAAAAAGGCCAAAAGACTTTCTTGTCTCTCTTACAAAAAGCCAATAGTTGATATGTTCAATACCCCATGGCTGAGATTTTATAACCTCGTAAGCTGCAAGCATTTTATCAATGGGTGCTGTCAGAATTTTATCGTCATTGTATTCACACGAAAGTATTGTCTTATCTGCATGATACGCTTCATGTAATTCGATTCCATTTTGTAGACACTCAAATATTTCTGCGTAGTTGGTGTCCATTGCATAAGACAAGTCATGCTTTGCTGCATTTGGAATTTGTCCTGCAAGTAAAGCAATTCCATTAAGCCTAGATATGTCTTTAACCGACATTTCAGGTAAGCCAGCTTTCTGAGTAAATTGAAGTAATGCCGCAAAAAGAGAATTTGTGCTTGCCACTAAGACTTTTGCTTTGGCTATCAAATTCCCTTGCCATGCATTTGACCATTCAGATTGCCTAATCTCCGCAAACACTTCACGATCTTGGCAGTCTAATTCACCAAATGTTTGTCCAAGACGCCTTGCAATATCCTCTAGCTTCTTGAGGCCGTCCTTATCTTTTGCGAAGTCAGAAGTAGAATCATTTAGCCAATCCAAACGAAAACGATGTAATTCACTCCACTTTGCGGCACGGCCTATTGCCTGACGAGGACTTACGCCCGTTGGCCCAGGACTATGCAATGCCTTAACCAATCCATTTAATTCTTTTTTGATTTCAGATAGATTTTCAGCTTGCTCATGCCATTCTGATTGGGTGTGTTGAGATCTATTGTGCCAAGAATTTCCAAGTTGATTGAGAACTTCCTTTTTATTAGCCTTGCTCGAATGCAATTCCAAACAGAAATCGCCCAAATCATGGTCACACAACCGCTTATAAACGACTTCAAGAGCTGCCATTTTTTCAGAAACAAAGAGGACTCTGCGGCCAATTGCCATGTTGTGAGCAATTATATTGGCAATTGTTTGAGATTTACCTGTGCCCGGAGGCCCTTCCAAAACAAAATCGCCATTTTGAGATGATGCATGAACAGCCACAATCTGAGAACTATCCGCTTGCAAAGGCATGAACAATTCAGAAGGTTGTATTTTATCATCAATCTCATCCGGCTCAAGAAAAGAAGCTGAGTTTTCATAAGCATCACGTGGATGGTCAATAAGGTGCTGAACAAAGGGATTTTGTTTAAGTATATCTGTTCTATCTGCCAAATCTTTCCACATTAAGTATTTAGCAAAAGAAAACGTACTTAAAACAATCTCTTCAACGACCTCAAATCCCGGCACATCCCTTACTGCTCTTCTAACCCATTCCCATATAAGAGGGACATCAATACCTGAATGGTCTTCGGGTAACTTACCATGCAGCTGAGGTATGTTTAGCTCAAAGTCCTGCCTCAACATCTCAAGCAATGTCATGTTGAACACTGGCTCATCATCATGCAATACAATTTTCACTCTTGAGGCTGCACTTTGCCGCTCCAGTTTTACCGGCAAAAGGATCAAAGGTGCCCTATAAACACGCTCCTCATTCTCTGATTGCTTCCATTTCAAAACACCCAATGCGAGATAAAGAGTATTTGCACCACCTTCTTGCAGATCTGTACGGGATTTTCGGTACAATTGAACCATACCGGCATCAAGATCTTTTTGTTCAAGATCTGAAACAATCTCATCGCGCTCTAGGGCAGACTCAATGAAACTCTTTTTAAAATCTTCCCCAGTTCTTTCTGCAAACAGTTCATTATCGCGCTCACCCTTTTGTCCTGACAGCTTTTCCATTGGGATAACAATAATCTTTTTACCTGCCGCCAATTTATCTTCCAGAACCGCCGGATCTGAGCAATGTAGTTTAATCGCTGCCTTAGAAGGCTTGAGATTGAGAAGCCTGTTTCTCTTCGTAAGATCAAGAAGCTTTCTCTTCCAATGGTCCAGCCTGGTTTCTGGGGTGTCCGGCTGTGGCGTGTCATCTATTCCGAAGTCAAATGGAGGCAATACAGGAGCCTCTTCAATGCCCAAATTTACTTGAGTGGTTGTTTCTGTGCTATCAGCGTTTCGCGCAACTTTTTCTATAACTGATGCCAATGGAGATATTCCGTGACTTCGTGCTCTCTTAACATCAATGGCATAAACAAAGCTAGATTCTTGTTCTTCAGAAATCTGCCTGTTCGCCTCTGCTATAGCCTTAGAAAACGCTACCGCAGGCTCATTCGTTACTAATGTAGTTTCAAATAAAACCAGTTCTTTAAGTGCAATGTACTTTCTTAAATCTGTAGGATCATCAATTGTTAAAGATGGTAGATGCTGTGGCTGGAGCCACACACCGCAAAATGCGTGTCCTTTTGTGAAGGCAATAACCGGATATAAACCGGCCTGCTCAAGCGCAGACGCAAATAATAACGTGGTATCAAGACATGTGGCCAAGCCATTTTCCATCATCTCACTTGGCGTTCTAACCTTTTGGCCTTCTTTTTCAAAACTAGAGGGCGGCTCCGCATAAACCATTCTCATTGCGGATATTGAAGACCAAATAGCCGCTGCAATTTGCCAAACGCGCTGCCTTTCTCTCGATTGATAACCATCCAGAGAGGGTCTATGTCCGCCAGATCTCAGAACTTCACCTGCTTCTTTAAGAATTTTACTAACCGCTGGATCATTAGGCATGATGAAAGCAGATAAAAGTTCTGGCATATGCGCAGCTCCACCCCACTCATTTTTTGCCAGGCCTATCAAGTCAAACTGTTCGCTGGTTAAAGCTTTATCACCCTGCTTTAGTTCTAGTGTTACCTGAGCCTTCATTCGTTCTGTCAATTTTGAAAGCATGCCACCCGCTAAAGAAATAGACCTACTTTTGATCCTAACCTCTCCATCTGGATGCAATCGATCAATTTTCCAGACCTTTGATTCAATAAGCGGTGGATCACATGAAATCGATAACTCAAGGTCTTCTAGCAAATCTGCTGTAGTGTTGATGATGTTAAGATCTGCAATTACGGGAACGTCATTTTGTTGCGTTGCAAAGGTAATTTTCCCTGCGATGGAAGCATTGATTTTTACCCGGCCTGGCTCGCACTCTGCTTCTTCATTCTTCAAATCTAGATTGCTTTTAACATTTAGCCCCATAATATCCCTCACACATCAAGAATTCCACATAGAAGGTAACCTATAACGACAGCGCATAACCCTCCGCGCGCATGTAAGCTTACCTAGTAAAATCATTATATATTTGCTATCTAATTGTTATACGAGAAATAACTTACAAAGTCATGTTGAATTATTGGTTGTAAATATAAAGGACTGTTTTTACTAAGTATTAGTAAAAATTTTCAATATTTTAACTTAATTAAAAGCGTATACCTCTGTAATATTTAAGAGGGTACAGTGCTCATATGTTCCCCAGAATGGCGATTGAACACCCACGTGTTCATGCATGGTTCGGTGCAGGTGGAGAGGCAATTCTCCAAGTCCTGCGAGTGGTGAAACGGCGATACGTTTTGATGGTTTTGAAGGGTAGAACGGATTGTGTTCCCGTGCCCAAAACCATCCGCGAGAGGGATGAAACGGGAGAGCGCAGCGTCTCCCTTTCCAAGCGTGTTGTAGTACA
>JAHRWG010000125.1 GCA_019090295.1 Cycloclasticus sp.
ATAATTTCATCTTAACGGCTGAAAGAGCAGGTCTAATTGATCAATTAGACCTTTGGGTCCTTATCAACACCATTAAGCAAATTAAAGAAGCATCTCAGAGGGGCATCAAGCGACGATTTTTTATAAACTTATCCCATCTCACCTACCATAACGACACTTTCATAGAAAGCCTTGTAAAAGAGATCGCCATCTATAATATTGATCCTACCTTACTTGTTTTCCAAATTAACTTTAGTGCCGTCAAAACAGACCCAGTACGTTTAAAAAACTTCATCTCTATTCTAAAAGATAAATGTGGCTGTCAAATTGCATTTGATCAAATTGGTTTTAGCCACGTAACTTCACCGGTACTGAAAGAGTATTTAGTGGACTATTTGAAGATAGATGGTACATTTAGCCAAAACTTATTACACAATAAAGGTTCTCAACAAACCATTGAGAGCATCATCAAGTTAGCCCGTCATCACCATGTTAAAACTATCGCTAAGTCCGTAGAAGACGCCAACACCTTAGCACTTTTATGGAACTTAGGTATTGATGCTGTCCAAGGTTACTTTCTTCAAAAGCCTGCCGATAACATGCGCTTTGATTTTGACATCAATAACTAACTTTCATTAGCCACGCCATGAGGCACATGGCCAGTAGCAACATGCTTACTGGCCAATTCACAGTGAGTTGTTTGATCATCAAAGAAAATATCGGCACCAAATGACCTTAAAAATTCAGCTTTTGGCAAACCACCTAAAAATAGCGCCTCATCAATTCTAATATTCCACGACCTCAAAGTCCTTACGACCCGTTCATGAGCCGGTGCTGACCTAGCAGTGACTAAAGCTGTACGAACAGGAGAGTCTTCTTCACTAAAGTGGCTTTGCAAACCATGGAGAGCAGATAAAAAAGATTTGAAGGGTCCGCCCGACATTGGTTTTCTTGCTGCCTCTTGTTCATTAACTGTAAATGCATCTAGGCCATGCTCTTTATAAATGCGTTCAGATTCATCTGAAAAAATAACTGCGTCACCATCAAATGCAATGCGTAATTGGCCATTTTCCAGCTCCGCACCCTTTCCAGATAATATCGTAGCGCCGGCATGCCCAGCATCCAATGCTTGCCTAACATCAACCGGATCTGTCGATAAAAAAAGATCTATTTGAAAGGGCGATATATAAGCGAACGGTGTTTCACCACTGGTAAATGCAGCCCGCTTAATATCTAACTGATGTGAACGAATAGAGTTAAAGACACGTAACCCCGTGTCGGCGCTATTACGTGACAACAAAATAACTTCCACCATCGCTGATGGCAAGCGTGCATTTAATGCCAATAATTTTTTAACCAAGGGATAGGCTACACCAGGGTCTAACGCCTCGTCTTCGCGTGCAATTTGATAGGCACAATAAGCGGCTTTACCCTCTAGTTCAAAGACTTTATTAGATTCCACCAAGTCAAACAGTGCCATTGAAGAAATGCCCACCGTTAACTTATTCGTTTTATCTGTTTGCATGGTCATTAACCTTAATTCTAGACATCCACCATCTTAAATCATTGCATGCTACTAAGAACATTAATTAACTTAATTCGGCTTGGTGTCAATGCTCATAAGTAGCAACAACTGTTCATAGTCGTAAATACTTACTCACTTCAACCTACTCCACTACCAATAATAAAGACCTTATTCCCTAGTCGTCTTTTAGTGCAAACTCAAGCCCGGCGATGTCTTCTAACATGGGTGCGGATGCTGAAGAAAGCCCTTGTAGCTCTCCACACACCGATAACATTTGGTCTGAAATTCGGCCTATCTGTGTTTCACGTTTTTTCCAAAGACGCTGCATGGCTGCCTTTTCTTTTTCTAAGTCTGCCTGCATCGTTTCATAGTTTTCTACGACGGCCCTAATACGTTGCGCAAATTGGTTGCTGGTAATGTAGTCAAATAAGGCTTCCATTTGCTCGCCTTTACCAGCACTAACCGACTTTTGACGCTGAGATTCAATCAATATTGTTCGTAAAGCAGCTGACAAACCAAATACTAATTCTGGACGAACCAGCCAAATTCCTTCGTGTTGAACAATGGCATCATTAATTTGGGATGGAAAAGCAGTACTAACTAATACCGCTATATCTCCATTGACACGCTGCAAATCTTCTTTGAGTTTTGGAACCCAATTATTAGACCAATTTTCAGCACGCTTAGTCTCCCAGACAATTTTTCCACAAATGGAACCCGACCGTAGTTTGACTGTTTGAATAACATCGGCACCGCGAGCACCTTTTTTAACCGGTTCAATAACATCGAATGGGTAGCCTTGCTGTAATAGCGATTCAACTTCAAGCTCAAGCACTTCACCTTGTAGTTGTTGCGAGCCCTGTTCCAGTTTACGGCTTAGCTCTTCATTAGACTTTTGCGCATCTGATATTTTCTTCTTAAGCTCTGCCTCTTTAAATGCAAACGCTTCATTGGCTTTGGTTTCTATCATATGTCGTTCAGCTTCCAACTTGCGCTCAACCTCAAGCGCCATTTCTGCCTTTTGTTCTTCAATTTTCTTTTTCTCTTTTCGCAAAGAAATTTCTGCATCACGAAGTTCAGTTAGCTTAAGGTCTTTTGTCGTGATTTCCTCTTTAAGCTCCTTTAATTGAATATCTGCATCTTCCCTTGCCTGTTGAGCCGCTTTTTTCTTCGCCTCTCCAAGCTGACTTTTTGCTTTTTCTTGAACGGCTTGGCTTTCCTGCAACTGCTCTTTTAACTCATCTAATTGGCCTTGATACTGCTTAGCTGATTTACGCTCTAATTCCTTAGCTACGCGCTGCTCCAACTCTTCACGCTCTTTAATAAGCATTGCTTCATGCTCGTGCTCATATTGCTCGATCAAGTGATGAGATAAGCCTTCTCGTAAGGGAAAAGCCTGATCACAATGTGGACAGGTGATTTTATCATTTGCATTTAATATAATTTTTTGACTCATGTTTCCCTTGCCTTAATGTAACTCAGTTAATTTGCTTATCAATTTTAAATTCTTCTGGGTAGGTCCATCTAGCTTATCTATGTGAATTTTGAAATACCCGATTCACAGCCATGCATTATTGTCTCAGCAAGCATTCAAGTGAAGTTCAAATTCTAAAATATAAGCTGCAGGGGCGCTCTATTAGTACCCAGAACCCAAGTATAGCGCCATTCTTATTGAAGACCTTGCGGCATCATATCTTTTTAAAAATGACGAGTTTTTATTAAATTCAAACTGGTGCACAAAGCATTGCTTTTTTTAGTTTGAATTATCA
>JAHRWG010000126.1 GCA_019090295.1 Cycloclasticus sp.
TAAGACCGCCCAGCACTTCCACCCAATCGCCCGCTACTCGACCGAGTTCTAACATTCTCACTTCATATTCATTGCCAATTTTCTCAAACACCACTGTAAAATCTCTAAACGCCTGCAGGCCTGAACGTTTAACCGCTAATTCAACAGGGTATTCAGCCACCTCAATGCTTGCCTTTACAAACGTACCGGCTAGAAGGTTCTCTGCCTCGTTATTTAATGCCGCTCTCACAATGATTGACTGATTAGCTTGAACAAGGTTATCTATTTGCGTAATCACGCCCGCCACAGGTTGGTCAATTCCTTTGCCTGATAACCACACCTTTGCACCCAGCTTCATGCGCTGACGATCGCTTGGGAAAATAGCCAGTTCACTCATCAAAAGGCGGCTATTAGCCAACGTCAATAAAACCCGGCCTTTGGTCTGTTCGCCTGGGTTCGCATTACGCTGTGTAACCACACCGTCAATGGGTGCGTAAATAATATAAGACTTTAAGCTTTCATTGCTTTCTATCGTCACCAATGGCTTGCCTTGTTTAATTCGCTGCCCCAAGCTAACGTGAACTTTCTTTATCGCCCCTTCAAAACGAGCCGTCACTTGACGAGTATTTTCTGGGTGATTCTGTAACCGCCCAAAAGCCGACACTGTTTCTTTAAGCACTTGCGGGCCAGCTGTTGAGGTACCAATATTCAGCGCCTCGGCAACCGCGCTTTCAATGCTGGTTCGACCTTCGAGGCTATCGTATTGCCAATGATGTGATTGGTCTTGATAGTTTGCATTAATGCTAACGACAAATGAGTGCGGTTCATAAATAACCATATCCCCTCTCAAAAAATCACCTTGTGGCGTAAAGTTAATATTATCTTCAATCCCCCCTAAGCGAGTTAGAGTAATATTTAGCTCAACATCTGACGGTTTTAACTGCTCACCGTTGTTTGAAACCCAAACTCTAAACTCTGGTGGCACACCGGTTTCGACAATCGCCAACTCTAGAACAAAGCCTCCATCTTTTAATAAGCGTCCATTGTGTGGTCCTTTTTCGGGTGCCTGTTCTGCCTCTTCACCTTTTGAGCCCTCAAAAGATAAGGCAGAATGACTAAAAACCATCAGCATGCCAAGTATCAGTGCCAACCCAGTGATGTGTAATCGTTTTTTCATTGTTTTCTCGTTCAATCGTTATGCTTAGTTAAAAAGGTGCGGTGATTTGTGTGCCAGTTAGTCGCTCTATTTCCAACTGTTTAAGATGAGCAGACAAGTTAGCCTCTAACAGCCTCGATTGAGCACTGAGTAATTCATTTTGTACTGCCGACCATTCAAGGTAGCTGTATTTGCCAAGTTCGTAAGCTTTTTGAGTTTCCGTGAGCGCTTTTTCAAGTTTAGGGATAATCTCTTTTTTCAACACCTCACTTAAATGAAAGCTATGTTCCAATTGCTGATACACAACGAACAGCGTGGTTTCAATACGAATACGTAGTGCCTCAGCTTCCGACAGATTTTGTAAGCGTGTTGCTTTAACTTCTGCAATTCGGCCCTGATTACGGTGACGGCCACCAAACGGCATGGATATACCCGCCACTACGCCAAAATCACCTGTTTCTTCATAACGCCGCACACCTGTTGTCAATTTCCAGCGTGAATTTCGCTCCTCTTCGGCCAGCTTGAGCTGCGCTTGGTTAACTCTATCAATTGATAAGTATTTGGCTATGTTCGGGTTGTTTTTTAGTTGCTTTTTTAAGGCAAGGAAACTCAATACATCAGGTCTGTTATTTAACGTGCCTAATACCGTTTTAAATGACGGTTCAGTACTACCCCATTGCGATGCGAGTTGTCGAATAGATGATTCCAGTTCATGCTCTATATCACCTAATACTAGGCGGCGTTTAGCTAATTCAGCATCTGCACGATATAATTCTGCCAGTGGTGTTTTACCTATTTTCACCCGATGTTTTACGTCCTTAACGGTTGATTGCGCTAATGCAATCGCTCGATGTGCAATAACCGCGCTTTGTTGATAAAAAAGTGCCGCTAAAAAATAGCGAGCGGTTTGAGTCGCACTGTCTAATTGTTTAATATTTTTTTCACTTTCAATCAAACTTTTTGCTTCAGAGGCGAGCTGAACACGTTTATCTTTGATATTTTGATCCAATACCCAAGCAACGCTTAATGTCGCCTGACTATTATCAAACCCATTAAAATCCCCACTCCCGAGTGCATCTTCAACCGTTAAACTCACCTCCGGTTTAGGGGAAAGATCAGCCTGAACCATTCGCCCTTGCTGTGCTTGTAGTTGATACTGGAATGTTTGCAATTCAGGGTTGTGATTAAACGTTCGCTGTATGGCTTCTTTTAATGTTAAAGCCTCTGGTGTGTTTTTATTAGCGGCTGACACTGAGGAAGACTGAACAATCCCCACTGCTAAATAGAGCGTTAAGCTCATCAAAAGGTAACTTAAAAACCGACTGAAGATCGGTTTTTTCGATGTAAAAATACAGTGTGTGATTAACATAGCTATGCCCTAATGAGAGAGTGTGTATTCGATGGTGTGATGAAAAATGTCGGCCGTTAATGCACAAA
>JAHRWG010000127.1 GCA_019090295.1 Cycloclasticus sp.
GAATATGGATATTCAGCGTGGAAAAGTGACGGCTATTATGGGGCCTAGTGGGACGGGGAAAACGACCCTATTGAAGGTTATTGGTGGGCAATTGAAACCGCATAAAGGGACGGTAGAGGTTGATGGTCAGGCAATACATCAATTAAGAAATAAAGAGCTTTATCAATTAAGAAAAAAAATGGGAATGTTGTTTCAAAGTGGCGCGTTATTGACAGACATATCTGTTTTTGAAAACGTTGCATTCCCTCTACGCGAACACACGAAGTTGAGTGAGTCGATGATACGTTACTTGGTGTTGATGAAGCTGCATGCAGTTGGTTTGCGAGGTGCATGTGAGTTGATGCCATCTGAATTGTCAGGTGGAATGGCACGTCGTGTTGCCCTAGCAAGGGCGATTGCGCTAGACCCGATGATGATTATGTATGATGAGCCTTTTACGGGGCAAGATCCTATTTCAATGGGTGTGCTGGTGCAATTGATTCGTTTGCTCAATGATGCATTAGGGTTAACCAGTATTGTTGTCACGCATGATGTTCGAGAGGCCTGCGAGATAGCCGATTATGTTTATCTTATTTCAGCGGGAAAGGTTGTCGAACATGGAACGCCAAAGCAGCTTGAGGATTCAAGTTCGGAGTGGTCCCAGCAGTTTATGAAGGGCAAAGCGGATGGTCCAGTGCCATTTCATTATGCCGCTAATGACTACCTTGAAGACCTTATAGGGTGAGAAGGATAATGAGAGAGGCTTTATGTTAGATTACTTTCAACGGTTAGGTGAGCGCTCATTGAGCATGCTTGAGCGGTTAGGTCGAGGAACTATCTTTTTCCTAAAGGTTTTAATGGCAATACCCAGCGTATTGATTAGGCCGAGACTAGTGATTTCTCAATTGCACTCGGTGGGTGTATTAAGCTTTTCATTGATCGTTATTGCTGGCCTTTTTGTTGGTATGGTACTGGCTCTTCAGGGGTTTTATACGTTATCAGACTTTGGTGCTGAGGGCATGTTAGGCGTCATGGTTGCGGCGTCTCTCATTAGAGAACTGGGGCCGGTCGTGGCAGGCTTGTTGTTTGCGGGTCGGGCTGGCTCTGCTTTAACGGCAGAAATTGGCCTAATGAAAGCAACAGAGCAATTGTCTGGTATGGAAATGATGGCTGTAGACCCGATGGCTCGAGTGATAGCTCCACGTTTTTTAGCCGGGTTAATTTCAATGCCATTGTTAGCCAGTCTATTTACGGCAGTTGGTGTTTTGGGCGGCCACCTTATTGGCGTTGGCTTGCTGGGAATTGATGAGGGTGGGTATTGGTCACAAATTCAAGCTAAAATTGATTTCCAAGAAGATGTGATAAATGGGCTTATAAAAAGCATTGTTTTTGGCTGGGTTATTACTTGGATAGCCGTGTTCGAAGGGTATGATGCAATACCGACATCCGACGGTGTAAGTCGAGCCACAACCCGAACAGTTGTTCACTCAGCATTTGCTGTTTTATTGTTGGATTTTATTTTAACTGCACTGATGTTTGGAGATATTTAGTATGCACATATCAAGGTCGATGGAAGTATTGGTAGGTTTGTTTGTAGCAATGGGTTTTATGGCCTTATTTTTCTTATCCATGCAGGTGAGTAATCTTAGTGCGTCGAGTAGCGGCTCTGGCTATAACGTGCAGGCGTATTTTGAAAATGTTGGCAGCCTGAAGGTTCGTGCACCTGTTTCAATGGCTGGCGTTAAGGTTGGAAGAGTAACGGCTATTGAATTTGATGCGCAGGAGTTCGAAGCAGTTGTCACAATGACTATTGAGTCTAAATACGATCAACTACCGATTGATAGTGACGCTAGTATTTTAACGGCGGGTTTATTAGGTGAGCAGTTTATAGGCCTTGAACCGGGTGGTGAGGAAGAGTTCTTGAAAGAGGGTAGCCGACTTGAGTTAACGCAATCAGCCTTGGTGCTTGAGAAGTTGATTGGACAGTTTTTGTTTAACGGCCAATCAGGTGATTAATGGTAATTTTTGAAATAACGAGTTGATCATGGCTAAAACAGAACTGAAAAGAACAGAATCAGGCGAGATTAAGGTTATTGGTCAGCTAGTGATTGATGAGGTTATGCCGTTATTAAAGAGCTCAAGCGCCTACTTTAACGAAGAAGAGGGTGCATTAGTCTTTAATATGACCGAGGTAGCGCAATCGGACAGTGCCGGTGTTGCCCTTTTAGTGGAATGGATGGCAATGGCAAAGATGTCTGGGCAGGCTATTTCGTTTAAAGCACTGCCTAAGCAAATGCTAGATATCGCGCAAGTCAGTGGGGTCGATAAATTATTGCCTCTTGATTTTTGATTAAAACAGCAAAGTAAAACTAAGTAGGAATTGACGTATGGATAAATTGATCATTCAAGGTGGCGGCCCGCTCTCTGGAGAGCTTCGAATTTCGGGCGCTAAAAATGCAGCACTGCCTATTTTGGCGGCAACCCTATTAGCGGAAAACCCTGTTATTGTTGGGAACGTGCCCCACTTGCACGACATTACAACCACCATGAGCCTTTTAGGGCAGATGGGGCTAACGTTGTCTGTTGACGAAAAAATGCGAGTAGAAGTTGATACGTCTACTATTTCATCTTATAAGGCACCGTATGAACTAGTTAAAACTATGCGGGCATCAATCATCGTGTTAGGGCCCTTATTGGCTCGCTTTGGTAAGGCGGAAGTTTCTTTACCTGGTGGGTGTGCTATTGGTTCAAGGCCCGTTGATATTCACCTGAAAGGTTTGGAAGCAATGGGTGCGGAAATTCATGTTGAAAATGGTTATATTCATGCGTCATGTGATCGCCTCAAGGGTACTCGGCTTGTACTTGATACTGTGACCGTAACGGGTACAGAGAACCTTATGATGGCAGCAACCTTAGCGGAAGGTACAACTATTATTGAAAATGCTGCGCGTGAACCTGAAGTAAATGACTTGGCCAACTTTCTTAATAAATTGGGTGCAAAAATCTCTGGTATTGGCACGGATACACTTGTCATTGAAGGAGTCACTGCCCTAGCTAATAAAAACCTGAGCTACAATATTATGCCTGATAGAATTGAGGCAGGAACGTACTTGGTTGCCTCAGCCGTTACCGGTGGAAAGGTAAAGGTAAAAGATGTGGACCCATCAACGCTGGACATGGTGTTGTCTAAACTTGAAGAAGCGGGTGCCGAGATCACTTTAGGTGAAGATTGGATTGAGTTAGATATGAAAGGGCAGCGAGCAAAAGCCGTGTCCTTTAATACAGCACCATATCCCGCTTTTCCAACTGACATGCAAGCACAATTTATGGTGTTAAATGTATTGGCAGAGGGTACTTCTGTTATCAAGGAAACTATTTTTGAGAACCGCTTTATGCATGTGCACGAGTTACAGCGTTTAGGGGCTAATATCACGCTAGAAGGAAATACCGCTATTTGTGTTGGCAAGGAGACCCTTGAAGGTGCAACGGTGATGGCGACAGACTTAAGAGCGTCTGCCAGTTTAGTCATAGCCGGCTTGGTGTCTAAGGGAGAAACTATTGTGGAGCGAATTTACCACATTGACCGCGGTTATGAATGCATTGAAGAAAAAATGGCCCTTTTGGGTGGCAAAATTCGTCGGGTACCAGGTTAATCAATATGTTAACAATTGCAATTTCAAAAGGTAGGATTCTGAAGGACACGTTGCCTTTATTAGCTGAGGCAGGTATTGAGCCTGCTGAAGATTTATTTAAGACGCGCAAACTGATTGTTCCAAGTGTCTGTGGTGAGGTTAACCTTGTCATTATTAGAGCAACCGATGTGCCAACATTTGTAGAATATGGGGCGGCAGACGTAGGTATTGCAGGTAAGGATGTATTGGTTGAACACAATAGCGATAACCTATATGAACCGCTGGATTTAAATATAGCGAAATGCCGTTTAATGACAGCCATAGTAACAGGGCAAGAGTTGCCAAAAGGTAAAATCCGAGTTGCTTCAAAATATGTTTCATTAACGGAACAGTACTTTTCAGCACGAGGTCAACAAGTCGAAATTATTAAACTTTATGGCTCGATGGAATTAGCGCCTATTGTCGGCCTAGCAGACTGCATTGTTGATCTAGTGGATACTGGAAACACTCTCAACGCTAATGGTATGGAGCCGTTATCACTTATTATGGATATCAGTTCAAGGCTAGTGGTTAATAAAGCGTCGATGAAAATGAAACATAAAAGTATAAAAGCCTTGATCGAAAAGCTTGAAATAGCGGTTGAGAATAGACGTTAAGCAATGGAAATAAAAACCTTAAATGCGTCTGATAATGAGTTTGATAAGGCGCTAGAGAAGCTGTTGAGTTGGGATGCGAGCGATGATAAGCATATTGTTCAAACAGTTACCGGTATTATTGATGATATTAGAAAACAGGGCGATGCCGCCTTGTTTTCCTATACTGAAAAATTTGATAATTGGCCCGTCTCTAAAGAAGCAATCAGCGTTGATAAAGAACATTTAAAGCAGGCGTGGGATGGGTTGTCCAAGCAGGTTAAAGGTGCCCTGAGTGTGGCTGCTGATAGAATTCGTCAGTATGCCGAGCATCAAATCATTCAGCCATGGAGCTTTGCTGATCAGTATGGCAATACGCTAGGGCAAAAAATCACCCCGTTAAAAAGAGTGGGTGTTTATGTGCCAGGTGGAAAGGCCGCTTACCCATCATCTGTTTTGATGAATGTTATCCCAGCAAAAGTAGCAGGGGTTGACGATATTATTATGGTTACCCCAACCCCGAACGGTCAGCTGAACGACATGGTGCTGGCGGCAGCATATATTTCAGGCGTTGACCAAGTGTTGCGTGTGGGTGGTGCACAAGCGGTTGCTGCGTTAGCCTATGGAACAGAAACCGTGCCTGCCGTTGATAAGATTGTAGGGCCTGGTAATATTTATGTGGCGACAGCAAAAAAAATGGTTTTCGGTCAAGTAGGGATTGATATGGTGGCTGGCCCATCTGAAATATTAATTATTTGTGATGGGAAAACTGACCCTGATTGGATAGCGATGGATCTGTTCTCACAGGCTGAACATGATGAAAATGCTCAGGCAATCCTTGTTTCTTTAGATAAGGCATATATTGATGCGGTGAAGCAGAGTATCAAAAAGCTTTTACCTTCCATGGAGAGAGCCGCTATTATTACCCGTTCATTAGAGCAACGAGGTGCCTTTATATATGCAAATACCAAAGCGCAAGCCATTGATGTTGCCAACGCGATTGCACCGGAGCATCTAGAGCTCTCAGTTGATGACCCAGAGGAATGGGTGGAAGCGATAGAGCATGCTGGGGCAATTTTTATGGGACGATACACCCCAGAAGCTTTGGGTGACTATTGTGCTGGTCCTAATCATGTGTTGCCCACGTCGGGAACCGCAAGGTTTTCTTCACCACTGGGCGTTTATGACTTCCAAAAACGTTCTAGCATTATTCATTGTACTCAGCAAGGTGGCGCGGAACTGGCCAAGGTCGCATCAACACTCGCCACAGGAGAGTCACTAATGGCTCACGCACAGTCGGCGCAATTTCGTCAACTAAAATAGAAGCCTCAATTAAAAGAGAGTATGCGTAATTTATTAACCTTAATTAAGCCTGAAATTAAAGGCATGCAAGCCTATCAAGTACCCGAATCAAAGGGGATGCTAAAGCTTGATGCGATGGAAAACCCCTTTGTTTGGCCGTCGGCTCTGAAAGATGAATGGCTGACGTTGATGTCCTCTGCCGAACCAAACCGTTATCCTGACCCTAATGCAAGAGAGCTTACGCAAAGTATGCGGGCATGTTTTGACATTACTGATGATATGGATTTGGTACTTGGAAATGGGTCTGATGAGTTAATTCAACTAATTTTGATGGCCATGCAGCCCGGTGCTTGCATTGTTGCCCCGATGCCAAGTTTTGTTATGTATCAGCACATCACAAAAGCGCTGGGGCTAACGTTTATAGGTGTGCCATTAAGCACAGATTTCAGCTTGGATATGCCCGCAATGCTAAAAGTAATTAAAGAGCATGATCCAGCCGTTATTTTTTTAGCCTATCCAAATAATCCAACAGCAAATCTGTTCAGTGAACAAGATATCCACGAGGTACTAGAGGCCTCCGATGGTATTGTGGTAGTCGACGAAGCGTACCACCCATTCGCTAAGAAAACATTCCTGCCGCAAGTGGTGGATTATGCGCAATTGATCGTTATGCGAACGGTCTCTAAATTAGGGCTTGCTGCTTTGCGACTTGGGTTTATAGTCGGGCAAAAGCAGCTAATAGAACAATTTGAAAAAATTCGTTTGCCTTATAATATCAACAGCTTGACTCAGCTAACGGCTACGTTTGCATTTAAGCATCTGCATGTTTTTGATCAACAGGCAGAGGAAATTTGTCAGCAGCGAGAATATCTACTCGCTCAGTTATCAGCACTTGATGCGGTCCACGTTCTGTCTCTTATA
>JAHRWG010000128.1 GCA_019090295.1 Cycloclasticus sp.
AAATATTTTAAATATAGGTCAGTAGCTCAATTGGCAGAGCAGCGGTCTCCAAAACCGCAGGTTGGGGGTTCGATTCCCTCCTGGCCTGCCAGTATCTCTATAAAGTAGTCAAAGAGAAAATATATAAATGAATGCGGAAACACAGCAAGACGAAAGTCAGTTTGATGTCGTTAAATTAGCCCTTGCGATTATTGTTCTAATATCTGGAGTGGCAGGTTTTTACTTTTTTAAAGATCAATCTGTTGTATTGCGTGTTATTGGCTTGTTAGTAACGCTGTCGATGTCTGTTGCACTTGTTTATTTTACTCATCTAGGTGGCTCGATTCTTCGATTTGCTCAAGGCTCAAATATTGAGCTCAAAAAGGTTGTGTGGCCAACAAGAAAAGAAACTATGCAGACGACATTGATCGTGATGGTTATGGTTTTATTTGTTGGCGTATTGCTATGGATGTTTGACGGCCTGCTTATGTGGGGTGTCGGCTTAATAACTGGTTAAGGTTTAATATTATGGCATTACGTTGGTATGTGGTTCATGCGTATTCTAATTTCGAGCATCGTGTGAAAGCTTCATTAGAAGAAGCAATTGAGCGAGAAGGAATGCAAGAGTATTTTGGTGAAATTCTGATCCCAACCGAAGAGGTTGTGGAGATGCGTTCGGGCCAACAGAAAAGAAGTGAGCGTAAGTTTTTCCCTGGGTACGTGCTGGTTGAGATGGATCTAAATGATGCGTCGTGGCATTTAGTGAAAGATGTTCCTAAAGTATTAGGTTTTATTGGTGGTAAGAGTGATAAACCATACCCTATCTCTAAGGCAGAAGCTGACAAGATACTGAATAGAATCCAAGAAGGTATCGAGAAGCCCAAGCCTAAGGTGTTGTTTGAGGTTGGTGAGGTTATACGTATTAATGACGGCCCATTTAAAGATTTCAATGGAACCGTAGAAGATGTGAATTACGATAAAAGTATGCTGAAAGCGTCGGTTCTTATTTTTGGGCGTGGAACACCGGTAGATTTAGAGTTTGGTCAGGTCGAGAAGGTCTGATCGTTTTAACAGGGGAGCTGAAAAGCGTTTGACCCATAAAGGAGTAAATAATGGCTAAAAAAATTAGTGCATACATCAAGTTACAAGTAAAAGCCGGTGAGGCAAATCCAAGTCCACCAGTTGGTCCAGCTCTTGGTCAACATGGTGTTAATATCATGGAGTTTTGTAAGGCATTTAATGCAAAAACTCAGGGTGTTGAAAAGGGAATGCCTACGCCAGTAGTTATTACTGTGTATGCAGATAAAAGTTTTACATTTGTTACTAAGACCCCTCCTGCTTCAGTACTGCTTCTAAAAGCTGCTGGCATTAAAAAGGGAAGCGGAGTCCCTAACAAAGATAAAGTAGCAACAGTAACTCGAGCACAACTAGAGGAAATTGCGACTATGAAGGCGCCGGATATAACGGCTGCTGACATGGATGCAGCTGTAAGAACAATAGCAGGAAGTGCTCGTAGTATGGGCATCGAAGTGGAGGGCGTATAATGTCAAAGTTAACTAAAAAAGCTAAGTTAATCAAAGAAAAAGTTGAGCTAGGTAAGTCTTATGACGCCAAAGGTGCTTTCGCCTTATTAAAAGAGCTTTCAGCGGTTTCAAAATTCTCAGAAGCGGTTGATGTCAGTGTTAACCTAGGTATCGATGCTCGTAAATCAGACCAAAATGTTCGTGGTGCTACAAACTTACCAAATGGTACAGGTAAAGTTGTTCGGGTAGCTGTATTTACTCAAGGTAATAATGCCCAAGCTGCAATTGACGCAGGCGCAGATGTTGTTGGTATGGATGATCTTGCTGCTCAAATTAAAGGCGGTGACTTGAACTTTGATGTTGTTATAGCCTCACCAGATGCGATGCGTGTGGTTGGTTCATTAGGTCAAGTTCTTGGTCCAAGAGGTTTGATGCCAAACCCTAAAGTTGGAACAGTTACACCAGATGTTGCTACAGCTGTAAAAAATGCTAAAGCTGGCCAAGTAAGATACAGAACAGACAAAGCAGGAATAATACATTGCAGTATTGGTAAGGTTGATTTTTCTGAAGAAGCCTTGAAAGAAAATGTTGAGGCTCTACTTGGAGACTTACAAAAAGCAAAACCAGCTGCTGCTAAAGGTATATATCTTAAGAAAATCAGCGTTTCTACTACAATGGGCCCAGGCTTAACTATTGACCAGTCAAGTTTAAACCTGAGTTAACTATTTAGTAAGAAATATGACTTTGGATTACTGATTTATCAGTAATCGTCAAAGACCGTAGGTGCAAAACATCGCTTAATTTCCTACGCAGACGGTAAGTCCTTGTTTTAGGATGGACCCGTTATATGGGTGCCCTTTTTAAGGGTTTTAATAGTAATGTAAATTACTATTTAACAGTAGTCAGGAGGTATATATGCCACTAAATCTTGAGCAAAAAGAAGCTGTTATTGCTGAAGTAGCTGAGGTTGCATCAAAAGCGTTTTCCGCTGTTGCTGCAGAGTACCGAGGTTTGACTGTTGGTGAGATGACTGAGCTGCGTCAAAAAGCTCGTGAATCAGGTGTTTATCTACGTGTTGTCAAAAACACGCTAGTACGTAAAGCGGTCGAAAATACTGATTTTTCATGTATTCAAGACTCTTTAAGTGGACCATTGGTAATGGCGTTTTCTATGGAAGACCCAGGTTCAGCTGCTAGGCTAGTAAAAGAATTTAGTAAAGATCACAGCAAACTAGAAACTAAGTTTGTATCTGTAAGTGGTCAATTACTAGAGGCTTCAGAACTAGATAGGTTATCTAAATTACCAACAAAAGATCAAGCTATAAGTATGTTGATGTCAGTAATGAAAGCGCCTGTCGAGAAATTCGTCAGAACGCTAGCTGAGCCACACGCTAAATTAGTTAGAACCGTCGATGCAGTTCGTGTACAAAAACAAGCTGCTTAGTATTATTAAATTTAAATTATAGGGGTAAACAATGGCTGTCTCTAAAGAAGATATTTTAGAAGCAATTTCTAGTATGAGTGTTATGGATGTCGTAGAACTAGTTGAAGCGATGGAAGAAAAATTTGGTGTTTCTGCTGCAGCTGCTGTAGCTGCTGCACCAGCTGGTGGTGCTGAAGCTGCTGCTGCTGAAGAGCAAACAGAATTTGACGTTATCTTAGCAAGCTTTGGCGAAAACAAGGTTTCTGCAATTAAAGCAGTACGTGCTATCACTGGTTTAGGTTTGAAAGAAGCTAAAACATTAGTTGAAAGTGCACCTGCAGCAGTTAAAGAAGGTGTTTCTAAAGACGAAGCAGAAGATGTTAAAAAACAACTTGAGGAAGCTGGCATAAGCGTTGAGCTTAAGTAGTTTTTGTTGTTTTAAGAAGTACTAGTTACTTCTCAGGATAGGGTCGGTAGTTTTATACTATCGACCCATTTCCCGTTGTAGGATAATAATTTGATCCATTTTTAATGGATTAACAGTAACAATTAAATAAGGGTTTAAAAATGGCGTACTCATTTACCGAAAAAAAACGTATTCGTAAAACGTTTGGTAACCAAGAAGGTGTGATGGATACACCATATTTACTTGAAACACAGATAAGCTCGTATAAACGTTTTCTACAATCAGATGTTGTTAGTACAGATGAATTAGATGCGGTTGGCTTACATGCTGCATTAGGAAGTGTTTTTCCTATTACAAGCCATACTGGCTATGCTGTTCTAGAGTACGTTAGCTATAAATTAGGTAAACCAAAGTTTGATGTCAAAGAATGTCAATCACGAGGTGCAACATATGCATCACCATTAAGGGTTCAAGTTAGGTTGGTCATCTATGATAAAGACTCTCCTGCTGGATCTAAACGTGTAAAAGATATTCGAGAGCAAGAAGTTTATATGGGCGAACTTCCTCTTATGACAGGAAATGGTACGTTTGTCATTAATGGTACTGAGCGAGTTATTGTCTCTCAGCTTCACCGTTCTCCAGGTGTGTTTTTTGATCATGATAAGGGTAAGACTCACTCATCTGGCAAACTATTGTTTTCTGCCCGTGTTATTCCTTACCGTGGCTCGTGGTTAGATTTTGAGTTTGACCATAAAGACATTGTTTATGTTCGAATTGATAGACGTAGAAAACTACCAGCAACAGTGCTTCTAAAAGCACTTGAATTTACTAATGAACAAATTATGAATATGTTCTTTGAAAAGAACGTGTTCAATTTAAATGATTCCTCTATCAGCATGGATCTCATTGCAGATCGCTTGAGAGGCGAAATTATTAATTTCGATTTAAAAGTTAGAAATAAAGTAATTGTTGAAGAAGGACGACGAATTACTGCAAAGCATATTCGTGACCTTAAAAAAGCAGAAATTAAGCAAATAGATGTACCCAATGAATATCTAATTGGCAAAATATTAGCGTCTACGTTAGTTAATAGTGAAACGGGTGAAATAGTTGCTGATTTAAACACAGAAATTACCGAAGAAAACCTTGAGCAAATTATCCACAGTGGTGCTTCAAAAATCGAAACGATCTACGTTAATGATTTAGATAAAGGCCCGTTCATTTCAAATACTTTAAAAATTGACTCTACGCAGGATCAACTCGATGCGTTGGTTGAAATTTACCGGATGATGCGCCCTGGTGAACCACCGACTAAAGAATCAGCACTAAAGTTGTTTGGTAACTTGTTCTTCTCACTTGATCGCTATGATTTGTCAGGTGTGGGTCGGATGAAATTCAATGTGCGTCTAGGACGTGACCAAATTGAAGGCCCAGGTGTTCTTGATAATGATGACATTATTGACGTACTTAAAGAACTAATAAGTATCAGAAATGGAGAAGGTTCGGTTGATGACATAGATCATTTAGGGAACAGACGAATTCGTTCTGTTGGTGAGATGGTTGAGAATCAATTCAGAGTTGGCTTGGTACGTGTTGAACGTGCTGTTAAAGAGCGCTTATCTATCGCTGATTCTGAAGGCCTCATGCCTCAAGAAATAATTAACGCGAAACCTGTTGCAGCTGCCATTAAAGAATTTTTTGGTTCTAGCCAGTTGTCACAATTTATGGACCAAAATAACCCATTATCTGAAATCACTCATAAGCGCAGAGTATCTGCTCTTGGCCCTGGTGGCCTTGCTAGAGAAAGAGCTGGTTTTGAAGTTAGAGATGTTCATGCAACTCATTATGGCCGGGTTTGTCCTATTGAAACGCCAGAAGGGCCAAACATTGGGTTAATAAACTCATTGGCGGTTTATGCGCGGACTAATAATTACGGTTTCCTAGAAACACCTTATAGAAAAATTGTTGATGGAAAATTAACTGATCAAGTTGACTACTTATCTGCAATTGAAGAAGGGCGTTATTACATCGCTCAGGCAAACGCAGGCATTAGTGAAGGTGGTGAACTGATAGATGACATGGTGACTTGTCGTCATGCAGAAGAGTTTACTATTTCTACAGCCGATAAAATTCAATACATTGATGTCTCACCAAAACAAATTGTTTCTGTTGCTGCATCCATTATTCCATTCCTAGAGCATGATGATGCTAACAGAGCCTTGATGGGGTCTAATATGCAACGTCAAGCAGTCCCAACACTTAAGGCTGATAAACCTTTAGTTGGTACGGGTATGGAGCGTGCTGTTGCTGTCGATTCTGGGGTGACCATCGTTGCTTCTCGTGGAGGCATTATTGACGATGTTGATGCTTCAAGGATCATTGTCCGTGTTAACGATGATGAAGCTGAAACAGGCGAAGCTGGTGTGGATATTTATAATTGCACTAAATATACTCGTTCAAATCAAAATACCTGTATTAACCAGCGTCCACTTGTTAAGCCAGGAGACTTGGTTCAAAAAGGAGATGTTCTTGCTGATGGTCCATCGACTGACCTTGGTGAACTAGCACTTGGTCAGAATATGATGGTCGCCTTTATGCCTTGGAATGGGTATAACTTCGAAGATTCAATCCTAATTTCTGAAAAAGTTGTTAAGGAAGATAGATTAACAACAATACATATTGAAGAGAAAGTTTGTGTTGCACGTGATACTAAGCTTGGATCAGAAGAGATCACGGCTGATATCCCTAATGTTGGGGAAAGTGCATTATCCAAGCTTGATGAATCTGGCATTGTTTATATTGGTGCTGAGGTGAGAG
>JAHRWG010000129.1 GCA_019090295.1 Cycloclasticus sp.
TTTAAGGGTGAGTATGAATGGAATAATAAAGGTGGGGTTGTACATTGGACTCACCATGACCCGGCTGGGCAACACGTTGATGGCTGGTTGAAGCACAGGGGTGTTAGCTACGAATAGCGTTAGAAGTAACTGGGCAGTATGACGCACAAAATGTGCGCCATTGCATGTGAAGGGTATTGACTAGTAAATAATAACGGAGCGAATGCTTTTACCTTGATGCATTAAATCAAAGGCACGATTAATGTCGCTCAAGGGCATGGTGTAACTGACCATTTCATCAATTTTAATTTCACCACGTAGGTATTTTTCAACGTATTCGGGTAAATCACTGCGCCCCTTTACACCTCCAAAGGCAGTGCCACGCCAAACTCGTCCGGTAACCAACTGAAATGGCCGAGTACTGATTTCTTGCCCAGCACCTGCGACACCAACAATAATTGATTCGCCCCACCCTTTGTGGCAGCACTCTAGGGCAGAACGCATGGTGTTAACATTGCCAATGCACTCAAAGGAATAATCAACACCCCCATCAGTTAGTTCAACTAATACATCCTGTATTGGCTCATCAAAGTTTTTAGGGTTAATGCAGTCTGTGGCACCGAGTTGTTTGGCAAACTCAAATTTATCCTCGTTAATGTCGACCGCGATAATACGTGATGCTTGTGCGATAACTGCACCTTGAATCGCACTTAAACCAATGCCGCCCAAACCAAAAATGGCGACTGTACTACCGGCTTCAACTTTTGCAGTATTGAGCACAGCACCAATTCCAGTGGTGACACCGCAGCCTAAGAGACAGGCCTTGTCTAAAGGCGCTGCTTTGTTGATTTTAGCGAGTGAAATTTCTGGCAATACGGTATATTCAGCAAATGATGAAGTACCCATGTAATGATAAATGGTTTTACCATTTTTTGAAAAGCGTGATGTGCCATCGGGCATGAGCCCTTTACCTTGAGTGGCACGAATAGCTTGGCAAAGGTTGGTTTTCCCTGAGAGACAAAACTTACATTGCCCACATTCTGGGGTATATAACGGGATGACGTGATCACCAACGGCGACGGATGTAACGCCTGCGCCTATTTCCTCAACAATCGCACCGGCTTCATGACCTAATACAGCGGGGAAAATACCTTCTGGATCATCACCTGATAATGTAAATGCATCGGTATGGCAAACCCCAGCAGCGACGTGGCGAATAAGAACTTCACCCTGTTTAGGGCCGTCTAAGTTGATTTCTTCAATAGATAAGGGTGCGCCTGATTCCCAAGCAACTGCAGCGGTTATTTTCATATGAGGTTCCGGTTAAAATGAAGTTTTTTAGTTTTTTAGTAATTTAGAATTTTTGGAGTTTCTAAATAATAAGGCCTGCTCAGTGGGCTGCTCAGCGCTGGCAATGGCATCGGTAATTGTATGATGCTGGGGTGAAAGGTTACAAGCAGGGTCGGCGTTATGTGCATCGCCAGTGAGTAAAAAGGCTTGGCAATGGCAGCCGCCAAAGTCTTTATCTTTATCCTTGCAACTGCGACAGGGCTCTTTCATCCAAGCATCGCCACGAAAATAATTGAATGCCTTGGATTCATTCCATATTTCTTGTATGGAAAAGTCATTGACACTGGGGCAATCAAAATTAGGTAATTGGCGAGCTGAGTGGCAGGGAAGTGCTAGTCCATCAGGCGCAATGGTGAGGAAGGTGGTTCCCCAGCCGTTCATGCATGCTTTAGGGCGGCCTTCATAGTAATCAGGCACAACATAATAAATTTTCATTTTACCTTTTTGAGAAACTTGGTATTCATTAGCAATAACTTCGGCATCGTTCAATTGCTGTTGAGTTGGCATGAGTTGGTCACGGTTATGGTGCGCCCATCCGTAATATTGAGTGTTAGCCAATTCAACAAAATCAGCCCCTAATTCAATCGCCATCTCTAAAATCTCTTTCATTTGATGGATGTTTTCACGGTGTAATACCACGCATAACACCATCGGGTAACCATGTTTTTTGATCAGCCGAGCCACAGTTTTTTTGTGTTCAAAGCTTTTAGTGCCGGCGATAAAGTCGTTTAATTCTTTTGAGCTTGCTTGTATGCTAACTTGAATATGATCAAGCCCTGCTTTTTTTAGTTCAAGAATTTTGGCTTCATCCATGTTGTAGCCGGATGTAATTAAATTGGTGTAATAACCAAGATCATGTGAGTAGCTAACCAGTTCGGTTAGATCTTTTCTTGTGAGAGGCTCGCCGCCCGAAAAGCCTAGTTGAACCGCGCCCATTTCACGAGACTGTTTTAAGACACGCTTCCAGTCGTCGGTGGATAGTTCCTTGTCAATGCTGGCATAATTGAGAGGGTTTGAGCAATAAGGGCACTGCAATGGGCAGGCATAAGTTAACTCAGCTAATAGCCAACGTGGTGGGCTAGGTTTATTGGGTGATCCAGCCATTATCAAGCGCCGTATTTAGAAAATTAATAATATCCGGCTCAAGCCCGGTGCTAGAAAATTTTTGTTCGAGTACGCTAACAATGTCGCTGAGCGTATTGTCGTCCTTGCATAATTTTAAAATTTCAGCCGAACTCTGGTTTAACTCCACCAAACCTTCGGGGTATAACAACACAAACATATTTTGTGCTTGTTCCCATTGTAGGCGGTATGTAGGGGACAGTTGAATGGTTTTCCCGGGTTGAACACTCATGACTCAACCGTAAAGTAAGGCGGCATGTCGTGAATATAAGCCATATGCATGGCATCGGCCATACTCCATAAAATATCAAGTTTGAACTTTAAAATATCAATCATGCGTTCTTGTTGTTCACGCGTTTTATACCAGTCCAAAGTGATGCGCAAGCCATGTTCTACGTCACGCCTGGCTTCACTGAGCCTTTTTTGGAAATAAATAAAGCCTCTTGAATCAATCCAAGGGTAATGTTCGGGCCAATTATCAAGCCGTTGCTGGTGTATTTTTGGTGCGAATAACTCAGTCAGTGATGAACTGGCTGCTTCGTGCCAATTAGCTTGTCGAGCAAAATTAACATAGGCATCAACAGCAAAACGAACGCCTGGTAGTACGTGTTGTTGCGAGATGATTTCTTCACGACTCAGACCAACTGCTTCGCCTAATTGTATCCATGCTTCAATGCCACCCATTTCACCCGGTGCGCCATCGTGATCAATAATGCGTTGAACCCACTGTGCGCGAGTATCTCGATCAGGGCAGTTGGCCATAATCGCAGCATCTTTAAGCGGAATGTTTATTTGGTAGTAATAACGATTGGCCACCCAGCCTTGAATTTGTTTTTTGTTGAGTTTGCCTTCGTGCATCATCACATGGTATGGGTGCTTAATATGGTAAAAACGCTCCATATCACGTAGGTTTTTCTCAAATTCTTCTAAGCTCCAAGGTGTTTGTTCAGTCATAGTCACAGCTCAATACTCATGTTGTCATACGATACTTCAATGTCGTGCTGACTCAGTATATCGCGTTCTGCAGAGCTCTCATCCAAAATAGGGTTGGTATTGTTGATGTGGATCAAAACTTTGCGTGGTTTCTCTAGGGTATCAAGAAATTCAATCATACCTCCTTCGCCGGACTGTGGAAGATGGCCAATTTTTCGAGCTAACAGAGGGCGACCCACAGACGCCAGTTCATCATCAGTCCAGAACGTTCCATCGACCATTACGCAGTCAGCTTGAGCCATGGCGGTTTTCACGTGCGGTTCAATCATGCCTAAGCCAGGTGCGTAAAATACACTTCTACCGGTTGATATTTGACGAATGATAACGCCTATATTGTCACCTTCATGCGGATCATCCCGGTGGGGTGAGTACGGTGGGGCCTTACTTTGTAACGGTAGGGCGGTGAATTCTAAATCATCAATGTTAGGGATGCTAAAGGCATCACCATTAAGTGGGATAGGGTGATCATTAACGCCGCAAAAGTGACTGAGGATGTTGAAGATAGGGAAGCCAGTCGTTAAGTCTTGCTTCACCATATCCGTGCAATAGATATTCAACGGATCACCTTCACGTAAAATAAGTAAGCCTGTCACATGGTCAATTTGCGAATCGATGATAACAATTGCTTCTATGCCCGTACCGCGTACTTTATTTTTGGGGTGGATTTCTGGAAAATTTTCTAGCTGCGCGCGCACATCGGGGGAGGCATTAAATAGTACCCAATGCTCACCATCAGATGAAATAGCAATAGACGATTGATTTCGTTTGCTAGCCTTAATATTGTTCGCTCTAACGGCCTTGCAATTAGGGCAGCTGCAGTTCCATTGAGGAAAGCCGCCACCGGCACCAGAACCCAACACTCTAATTTGCATATGACCTACCTTAACTATTTTGCGGAAATAAAAAAGGGGCTCCGCACGGAACCCCTTTTTTAAAACTAATGTGTAACTTATCGATTATAGATATACATCGTTACTTCAAAACCGAAACGTAAATCTTTATATGTTGGTGTTTCCCATGTCATATTAAGCTCCCCTGTGAGTATTAAATTTATAATTATTCGCAATAAAAATACATTTACTTAAGTGTATATTTATTGCTGGTGATTGCAAGGCTGAATTTAGCTGGATGATGGCCTCGTAAAGAAAGGGGCGTAATAAAATATTGCTGTTAGGTTCTGTTCGCAGCTTATAAGCGGCTAAGTATAATGCCAAGCGTGCAAGCACCATCTTGCCAACATTGAAGGTGAGTTACCGCTTTATGTTCGCGTATCCTTAATGTACATAGCTTTTCCATCTCTTCTCATTTCTATATCAAAAAACTCACTGGCTTTTATCAAGTCACTAAGTTTTTTATAACCGTAGTTAATAGATGAAAAAGAGCTATTGTTTGATATGTAATGACCAACCCTATTCATATCTGCCCAACCATCATCATCAGTTGCCTGCTCAACGGCAGTTCTAAGTAACCTAACTAGCGATGTATCTTGCCGTAGTGCTTGCTTACTTTTCTTGGTGGGGTGCTGGGGGGTGTCTGCTTTCGCTTCATCGTTAGGGATTAGGTTTTCTGTGTAAATAAAGGGTGAACAGGCATCAACAAAAGGTTTTGGTGTTTTCTTTTCACCGAAACCATAAACAGGCAAACCGCTTTCAAGAATTCTTAGTACTAAGGGAGTGAAGTCACTGTCACTGGTCATTAATGCGAAGGCATCAACGTTTTTACTGTATAGCAGATCCATTGCATCAATGATCATTGCAGAATCGGTGGCGTTTTTCCCTTTTGTATAGGCAAACTGTTGCATAGGCCTTATGGCATGTGGGTGTAGCCTGTTTGCCCAGCCAGATAAGGAAGGGTTGTTCCAATCCCCATGAGCATGTCGAACATTTACCATGCCGTATTTGGCTAGTTCTTCTAATACGCCTTCTATTGAATGATGACTGACATTATCACAGTCAATTAGAAGTGCTATTCGTTTCCGTTCCGCCATCGAGGGTTCCTCAATAATATGTCACTGTCGATAAAAACAAGTTGCGTTTAAATGGGTGTCCCGTTTTCTCGAGAATTAAAGAGACATTTTTATTTAAGATATTGGAGTCATCAGTTAACAGATGCTGTTCAATGTATGATTTACATAGCGCTTTAACGATGACGCTAAAGCAATATCAAAAAGTCACTCACTTAACCTTGGTAGGTATTGCTGCATAAATAAAGCCGCGTTACCTAGGCAGCAATACTAATAGGTTTAAAATGTTTTTATGCAGCCATAAGCATGGCATTAAGCTTATCTTTTAAATTCAAACGCTTACGCTTTAAACCATCTACTACCTCATCGGATGGTGTTTCGATGGCTTGTTGAATACGGACCATTTCGTGAGCCAATTCATCGTACTCATCGAATAAACGTCTAAAGTGCCCGCCTTGCACCTTTAATTCATGGATTTTATCTTTGTGCTCAGGAAATTCATGGTGTAAATCGTGTAGTTCTCCAAACATATCTATGCCTCCAAATATTAATGTGAAAAATACATCTTACCTCAATTTATGAACGGTGACTATTGGGGTGGAAACACCACCAATACTTAAATGGTAATGGCTGCTATCTTGAAGGGGGAGGGGTGTTTTAAGGTGATTGTTTTATCCAGTTGGGCATATCAGTGAGCCTTTTCTTTGATTATGCAGTGCTAGCCAAGCGGGAAATTTATGCATCGCAAATTGGGTATGTCAGCTAATGCAGGGCTCATTCATTTTATAGAAATAGACATTTACTAATTTAGCGTTTCTCTTTTTTTGCTGCTTGCTTAAGCATGCCTGCCAAATCATGAAATGTCTGGCTTTCTTTTATCAAAGGCATGGGGTAAAAGATTGTGTGACTCTTTAATTTGAAGACTTGAGAGATGTTGCTTCAATATATAACGATCACTTATTTTTTGGCAACACGCTCAATTTCACTTCAGTCCCTTGAGGCTTATCGTGCTGAAGTTTATCGACTCCTAAGCGGGTAATAGAGTAATTAAAAGTAAAGCAGGAATAAAAAATGTCATAGGGTGATCTACTGGGTTTAACTCTGACATGTCAGTCGGCTAAAGCGTTTAGTGTACTTGTTTAGGGGTACATGTCGTAAATGTGCAAAAAGCGCCTTCTAACAGATATCTTCCCGTTTCAATGTGGCTTTATGAGCACGTGGGGCAATTGGGATTACGCGGTAATTGCATGCTTTGCCACTGCATGGATAGGCCATCGAGCAATAAAACCCGGCCTTGTAATGACTCACCAGCGCCTGTGAGTACTTTTATAGTTTCTAATGCTTGCATACTGCCAATAATACCGGTGATGGGAGCAATAACACCATTCTCAGAACAGCTTTGAGCGATGCTACCATCGCGTGGGTATAGACAGTTATAGCAAGGACATTTTTCATCACGTGAATCGAAGACTGATATTTGCCCTTCGAAGCGAATGGCAGCGCCAGAGACTAACGGAGTTTTGGCGGCAACGCAGGCATCGTTAATGGCGAAGCGTGTTTCAAAGTTGTCGCAACAATCAACTACAATATCAGCAAGCTTAACTTGTTGCAGTAAATCCTCACCGACTAACTTTTTATTAATAGCTGTTATTTCTATTAGCGGGTTTATGGCGTGAAAAGTTTGCTTGGCGGACGCTACTTTTGAAAGGCCAATGCTGTCGGTTGTGTGGGCAATTTGGCGCTGCAAGTTTGACAAGTCAACATCATCAAAGTCACTAATAACCAAATGACCGATGCCGGCGGCCGCTAGATAAAGCCCAACGGGGCTACCTAGGCCGCCCATACCAATTATAAGCACACGGGCATCAAGCAGTTTATCTTGACCAACAACATCAATAGTTGGCAGCATTATTTGTCGGCTATACCTTAAAAGTTGTTCGTCATTCATATCATTCACGCTATTTTTGTTAAGATTATATCCCACTTTTTTATACCTCGTTTACTACTTGGTCGTTATGGGTGACGAGTTATTATTGCTCATTAAAGTTAGTTGATAGGTGGGATTATTTAGCAAGCAGAAATTTTTAAGGGCAGGGGTTGATATCTCTATATATTGCCCCATATCTCAAGAGGCAATTAATTAATTAAACAAACGGGAGTGTTAGAAATGAATTTACGTCCATTGAATGACCGCGTGATTATCAAACGCGTAGAAGAAGAAGCAATGAGTGCTGGTGGTATTGTACTTCCAGATTCAGCAAAAGAAAAACCAAGCCGTGGCGAAGTGATTGCAGCTGGTACTGGTGCTGTGAATGATAAAGGTGACGTACGTCCAATGGCAGTAAAAGTGGGTGACAAAGTGTTATTCGGTAAATATGCTGGCACAGAAGTTGAAGTGAATGGCGATGAGTTACTCGTGATGCGTGAAGACGACATCATTGCGGTTGTTGAATAAAAAATACCAATTTATTAAGGAATATACAGATGGCAAAGCAAGTTAAATTTGGAGATGACGCACGCAGCTTAATGGTTGAAGGCGTTAATACACTCGCAAA